>NZ_CAWUDJ010000031.1:0-85309 GCF_963920875.1 Anabaena sp. CCY 9910
CTGACTCACTCTGATTTTGTATTTTCCTCTGCTTAGAGTGACAAATGAGGGCTATGGCTATTTACCGGCTTTAAAAAATTATGAACGGATTAAAAGGCAAAAACACTCTCATCACGGGTGCTAGTTCCGGTATTGGACAGGCGATCGCTATCCGTCTTGCTCAAGAAGGTTGTAACATAGCTATTAATTACCGCAAAAGTCCCTCAGGTGCTGAAGAAACTGAGGAAATCGCTTTGCAAAAGGCTTGTAAAAATGTAGAAAACTGCGGTGTTAAGTCTTTACTAGTACAGAGTGATGTCTCTAAGGAATCAGATGTGATAGAGATGGTAAACACTGTAGTTGAGGAGTTTGGTAGTCTCGATATTCTGATCAACAACGCCGGGATTCAAACTGAATGTCTATCCCACGAAATCACAGCAGAAGATTTTGATCGAGTAATTGGAGTTAACCTGCGGGGTTCTTACTTGTGCGCGCGTGAAACCATTAAACACCTGCTGACTCAAAATCGTAGAGGGGTAATTATTAATATTTCTAGTGTCCACGAAATTATCCCTCGACCAATGTATGTCAGCTATTCCATCAGTAAAGGTGGAATGGAAAATATGACCAAAACTCTAGCTTTGGAATATGCTCATCGGGGTATTCGTGTCAATTCTGTAGCGCCTGGAGCGACAATTACACCTATCAATGAAGCTTGGACTGATGACCCCGAAAAGAAAGCAGTTGTGGAAAGTCATATTCCGATGGGGCGTGCTGGTACTTCCGAGGAAATGGCGGCAGCAGTAGCATTTTTAGCATCGGATGAAGCAGCATACATCACGGGACAAACTCTGTTTGTCGATGGTGGTCTGACGCTGTACGCTGATTTTAGAGAACCTTGGTCAGCTTGAGTTCCAAGTATAAAACTTCAGAAAATATGAGTCTTATCAGGCTGTATCGCACCTCAATATTAGTAGTGAGTGTCTGCATTCTACTGGCTAGCAACTCTGCTTTAGCTGCTGAAAGAGTAGTACTGAAGTATAATGTCTTCCGTGAAACCATTGCTGTAGAAGAATTATCGACCTTTGCTCAAACTGGCGCACTTTCAAGTTCACTACGAATTAATTTAGCTTTAGCTCGACAAGACCCTAAAGTAATTCGTCAATATTTAACAACACCAGTCAAAGTCAGCCCTGTACTTTTAGATCGGGTGTTAAACAGTCCTGTAGGTAACATTATTCTTGATGAGCTAAGTCAAGTTATTCATACACCATCCCGCAGTGCTGATAGACAAGCCTTGCGTTCCGCTTTGTCACTTTCCGCTAGTGGCGATGGACAAATGACTTTGATAGAAATAATCCAAAATTATCCTACGCCCAACGTAGAAGTTGACGGAGAGCGTTTGGGGAATGCTTACCGTCAACTTCGTAGCTTACAAGCTAGGTTAGAGAATTTATTCGGTTTTTAATAAGCTAAAGTTTCTAAAGTTTCCCGCAAATAACGTTGTACTTGCTGTTCTAAACGCAATTCTTTCAGTTGAATATTACTTTCTAACTGCCAACGCTGGAAACCAGAACTAGCGGCGATCGCATATTGGAGATTGCTCCAAATATCAGGATCACGAGAAAATTGATAATTACTGGTAGCTGTAATCTTAGCCATAGTCCCTCATTCCTCAGTTTTAACTTCGACAGGCAACTGGGGCAAGATTTTATTAACCCGCACCCCTAAAATTGTGAAATCCTGGTTAATCTTCTCTAAAGGTAATGGTTCTATCGCTGCAAATTCTGTGTCATTTGTGACCAAAACCCGCGCTACGCTCACGGGAATTTGCAGAAACAAATTACTTGCCAAAAAGGTTAAAGCCGCAAGTGCTAACCCCAAGATGCGCCATTGGGGTAATTGACTTGTCATGTTAACAACTAAAGGCGCAGCTTGATATAGCTGCCACAATACAAAAATAGATAAAATTGCTGACAATAGAGCCAGCACACGATTTAACTTGGTATTAATTAAACAAAGGATTTTTCTTTGCTGCTCAGTCAGATTCTCTGGCTTGAGGGCAATTCCCAAAATGGCAAATATATAAAAAGGTCGGCGCAACTGCATCCACAAAAGTGGAATAACTCCAGCAGCAGCCACTAACAAAAGTTCCATCCAGACTGGCAAAAGCGGCTCACCAACAGAAAGGAACAATAAGCACAACAGCAAAAAAATTGGTAGTGTCGCCAATCCAGCGACGTGAATCCACAATATTGGTTCAGAGCGAAATGAGCGCATAAAAGAGTCCTGAGTCTTGAGTTTTGAGTGCTGAGTGTTGAATTTTAAGTTTGGATACCAGCAAGAAAGTCAGGTTTAAATCTCTCCCAGGCTTGTTTCTGACTGGTATGAGTTGTGAGTTGTCGCAGTTAAAAACTGTTTTCAACTCTTTACTCTTAAATTACTTACCACTCAGCACTCGTTACTCAGCACTATCTTGTTAGTGCCAGGGTACGGCGTTTTGTGACCATTTGATAGGATTCGATGATGTCACCTTCAGCCCAATCATGGAATTTATCAACACCGATACCGCATTCATAACCAGCGTTGACCTCACGCGCGTCGTCTTTCATCCGTTTGAGGGAGTCAAGCACGCCTTCATAGATCACCTTACCGGCACGACGTACCCGCACTTTGCAGTTGCGGACTAGTTTGCCAGACTGGACATAGCAACCAGCAACAGCACCGCGACCAACTGGGAAGACAGCGCGGACTTCGGTTTGACCCAGGGGTTCTTCAACCAACTCTGGTTCTAACAGACCTTCCAATGCGCCTTGGATATCTTCGATCAGTTTGTATATGATGTTGTATTCTCGTACGTCTACACCTGCTTCATCAGCCGCTTGTCTGGCTCCACTGGCAAAGGTGGTGTTGAAGCCGATAATTACAGCTCCACTGGCTGCTGCTAAGTCGATATCTGTTTCGGTGATTTCGCCAGCCGCAGTTAACAGCATCCGAATCTGTACTTCGTTTTGGGGGATTTGTTTGAGTGATCCCACAATCGCTTCTACAGAACCTTGTACGTCACCCTTCAAGATGAGGTTGAGTTCTTTCAACTCGCCTTCTTGAGCTTGAGCAGATAGGGTTGTGAGGGTAACGCGTCCTTGTAGTAGACGAGAGAGACGTTGCTTGTCGGCACGATCTGATGCCAGCGCTCTGGCTTCTTTTTCGTTGTCGAATACCTCAAACTCGTCACCTGCGGCGGGTACGTCACTTAAACCGAGTACCTCAACTGCAAATGAAGGCCCAGCTATATCAACTCTTCTGCCGCGATCGTCAACCATTGCCCGGACTTTACCAAATGCTGAACCAGCAAGCAGTATATCTCCTACATGGAGTGTACCGTTCTGAATCAACAGGGTAGCAACTGCGCCCTTGGCTTTATCCAGGTGGGCTTCAATAACGGTTCCTCTGGCGTTCCGGTCTGGGTTGGCAGAAAGTTCACCAACTTCTGCTACTAAGAGAATCATCTCTAGGAGAGTATCCAGGTTTTCACCCTTGATGGCGCTGACAGGAACCATAATGGTTTCACCACCCCACTCTTCTGGGGTCAAGCCATACTGGGTGAGTTCTTGTTTCACCCGGTCTGGTTGTGCGCCTTCTTTATCAATCTTGTTGATAGCAACAACAATTGGTACTCCGGCTGCTTGAGCGTGGCTAATTGCCTCAACTGTTTGGGGACGTACACCATCGTCTGCGGCTACCACTAAGACAGCGATATCTGTTACCCTAGCGCCTCTTGCTCGCATGGCTGTAAAGGCTTCGTGACCGGGGGTATCTAAGAAGACAATCTGCTGTTCTTTACCGTCATGGACGATATCAACGTGGTATGCACCTATATGCTGGGTGATCCCGCCTGCTTCACCGGCTGCTACTTTGGTTTTGCGAATCGAGTCGAGAAGGGTAGTCTTACCGTGGTCTACGTGACCCATGATTGTCACTACTGGCGGACGACGCAGGAGATGTTCCAAGTCGCCAACTTCAATCATTTCCGTGACTTTACGGGCTTCTGCTTCTGGTTCAGCAGTTTCAACTTCTATCTCTAGCTCTTTACCCACCAAGGTAATTGTCGGAATATCCAGATTTTGGGTGATACTCACTGCCATGCCTTTCATGAACAGGATTTTCACGATTTCTGTGTCAGCAACTGCCAGAAGGTCGGCTAACTCTTGCACTGTCATTGGCCCGGTGACCGCAACTTTCTCTGGCCGCTCACGTTTAACTTCTGTTTCCTGGCGGCGGTTTTGGTCACGGTTGTTATGGCTAGACCTCTTACCACGAGTTGTGGGACTACTAATTGGTGCTGCTGTCGCTGCTGTCGCTGCTCTGGCTGCTTTGGGTTTGGGGGGACGAGCGATGGAAAGACTAACTTGGACGGTTGCGGGTATTTCTAATCCCTCTTCATCTAGTAAATCTTCGTCTTCAAAATCATCTTCCACCAGTGGCTTGACGCGTTTGCCTTTAACGCCAGCCTTACCAGCTTTTTCTTTGATTTCGTCGATGATTTCTTCTTCCTGCCACTTCTTACCACCTTTGGCGAGACGGGGTGGTGTCGGGCGTTTCAAATCTAGCAGGTCTGGGGCGATCGCAGCTGTATCGCCTACCTCTCCTCTACCACCGGGAACTCCTCTAGGTGGAGTGGCAACTGGTGCGGCATCTACTGACGGGCGCACTGGTCTTTGAGGACGTATGCCGTCACCTGATGGAGCGCCTGGTCTGTTGACACGTTGCTCTGGTTTGACGGGGCCTTGGGCAGGGCGAGCCTGTTTTTGTACTGGAGCCGATGAGGTTTCTCCTTGTGCAGGTTTGGCGACTCTTGGTTTAGCTTGGTCGCGCTCATCTTCACGCCGTGGGCGATCGCGTTTGAGAATTGGTTTTTCGCCTGGCGCACCTGTTATTTCAGATAAATCCAGTTTTTCTGCTGTAGGTCTGCTAGGAGGAGCTACCAGTTGGGGTTTTGGTTGTCTCTCTGGTTTACCTGGTCTGGGCTGAGCTGATTTTTCTGGCTTCTCTACTGCGATTTTCGCTGGAGCTTGTGATTGAGCTTCCGGCTCTGCTTCTGGTGCAGCAGGTTTTTGCGGGGTCTCAGATAGATTCCGTGGTACAGGTCGAGATGGTGCCGTCGGCTTCATGGGCGAGACTGGTGTAGCGAAGGGCCGTGGAGGTGCTGGAGAATTGGCTTCAGAAGAAGCAATCTGGTTATTAGCAACTGACGCTTCTGGAGCGTTGGAGGTAGTGTTTCTCAATATTTTGGGTTTACGAATTTCCAAAATTTGTTGTTGTTTTTGTGGGGGCGCAGGTCGGTTGCGCGAGCCAGCAGGTGCTGAATTTGGTTTATGACTGGTTGTGTTTAATTCTTTTTTAGATGTTCCATTTGTAGCTGCAAGCTTTTCCGCAGCTGCCCGGATACTTTCTGCCTCTGATTCTGAGATTGTACTGCTATGGCTTTTGACCGCAATATTGAGCTGGTCGCAAATTGCTAGTAGCTCTTTGTTATCCAAATTCAATTCCTTTGATAATTCGTAGATTCTAACTTTGCCGTTGTTCATCCACTCTTCCCCTTTAATTTACAGTTTTTTTGCGGATGGTTGCCTGGAAGTGCGACATCTCCATCCTTTGATTACTGTTTTAGGTTGCCCTTGGTGATTTTGCCGGTGCCTCCAATCAGGAAAGAGAGATGTTTCGGGTTAATGCTGGCATCTCCACCAAAATTGATGGTTAGCGAACATCCTTAAAAATTTGTTAAATAAGGCATTTTTATGATGTTCATTGATGCCGAACTGCGCCTGAGCGCTACCAGGTTGCCATTTTGTCGTTTTTTGTTTTGCTGTTTCTGAGCCTTCCACAACACAATGAGAGTGATTTTGTTGGGAGTAATGCTTCGCTCCTCTTAAATATTTTGTCAGAGCCGCTTGCTAACTACACCCATTTACTATTTTGGCACTAACCCCAAAAATTGCAGAGGGTGTGGTCATAGCTCAAGTGTTTTGGCTGTCACCACAGATTCCCCTGAGGAATTACCACCATGAATGTTTTTTAGCCTAATTTTGATTTTGGGGATCGTTTTGGGCTAGATTTTGCCACAATTTTTGGTACAGTGTGTCTGGTACCGATGCTTGTAGCGATCGCCCTAATCGATTTTTTTTCTGAGCTGCTTGTAGGCAACTCATCTGCGGACAAATGTAGGCTGAACGCCCCATGCCCTCATTCAATTGTACCTTTCCCGAAGGAAAGACACGGACAATCCGCCAAAAGTCTTGTTTTAGTCCTACTTTACGGCAACTAATACAACGTCGGTAGTTGGGTTGCATCTGTCTTCTGTAACTTTAACAGAACTATTGATGGTGACAACCAAGTTAGACTAGCCAACTCTGATTGATCTTGATGTTGCCTGATTTTTAGTAATAATTAAGACTAATACTATGGTCTATCTTACCAGAAATCCTTAAGGCTAAGAAATTACTCTTCATCGTTGGGGTCAAAAGACTCGTCTTCTAATTCTCCTTCTTGATTTTCTTCATAGTCTAGCTCCTCTGATTCGATGTCATCTTCCTCTAGTTGATATTTTGCACGCGCCGCCACAAATTTAGCATCTTCGGCTGCTTGGTCATACTTGGCTTTATCTTTTATGTCTATTTTCCAGCCAGTCAATCTGGCAGCTAATCGCACGTTTTGTCCTTCTTTGCCGATAGCCAAACTCAGTTGGTCTTCCGCAACTAATACGTGAGTTTGTCTAGTTTCTGGGTCCATGAGGCGCACTTCATCGACTCGCGCCGGACTGAGGGCATTAGCAATGTATGTTGCTGGGTCTGGAGACCAGCGAATCACGTCAATTTTTTCGCCGCGTAATTCGTTGACTACTACCTGAATGCGTGATCCCCTAGCACCAATACAAGCTCCTACGGGGTCTACATCACGATCCAGGGTATCTACTGCTATTTTAGTTCTTGGGCCTACATAGCGGGAAGGGGGGTTTGCCTCCCTAGCTACGGCAACTATCCGTACCACTTCGTCTTCAATTTCTGGTACTTCGTTGGCAAAGAGATAAACTACTAAACCTGCATCAGCACGGGAGACTAATAACTGTGGGCCGCGTTGCTGACCTTGGGAAACCTTTTTGAGATAAACCTTAAATGTGGCATTTGCCCGGTAATTGTCGTTGGGCAATTGTTCGCGTTTGGGCAATTCGGCTTCTACTTCTGGTTGTCCAAAGGTACTGCTAACTGCCAGAATTACTGATTGGCGCTCAAATCGCAAAACTCTGGCTTGGAGAACTGTGCTTTCTAGGTCTTGGAACTCCTCTTGCACCATCTGGCGCTGTTGATCCCGCAGTTTTTGCGCCAGTACTTGCTTGGTTTGCATGGCAGCCATGCGCCCAAATTCACCTTGGTCTGGGGTGACATCTAGTACCACCGAGTCTCCCAATTGGGCTTCGGGAGCTACTTGCTGTACTTCATCTAAGGAGATTTGATGGTCAGAATTATTAACTTCTTCAACAATGGATTTTGTGGAAAGAACGCGAAATCCTTCCTCGTCAATATCTAGTTCGACTTCAAAGTTATCAAAATAATCTTCATCAAACTGTTTGCGCTCGATGTTTTGAGCGCGACGATAACGCTCATAACCCTTAAGTAAGGCTTCTCTAATAGCAGCTTGAACCGCTAACCGGGGCAAATTCCGTTCACGACTAATACTTTCTATTAAATCTTTTAATCCTGGTAAACTAACCATTGACATAAGCAATCTCCTTTATATGTTGGGGACTGGGGATTGGGTATTGAGTCCTGGGTATAGGGAAAATAAAAAGATAGGGTAACAAGGGAGTGCGAGGAAAATTATCTTTCCTTACCTCCTTCCAGTCCCCAGTTCCCAGTCCCTAATCCCTCGTCTCTCGTCTATTCGCCGTCATGTAGCAACACCCTAGTAATTAGGGAGCGAGGGATTTCAATGACGCGGCCTTTTTGATTTATGTAAACTTTTGTCTCGTCCCGGCGAATCAACTGACCAATCCACTCTTGTTGTCCTTCGTGGGGTGGGGAAGTGGAAACAATTACAGGAAACCCTTTAAAAGAGAGAAATTCCCGATCAGTTACCAGTTGCCGAGAAATACCAGGACTTGACACTTCCAAGACATAAGCATCTGGAATGATTTCCGTTGCATCTAAGGCAGCTTCTAAAGCACGGCTCATGCGCTCACAATCATCCAGACCAGTATCCTGTTGAGGATTACGGATATCTACCCGTAATACTGGTGGTCGTTGGTTGGTGTGAAAAACGATACCAACGACTTCCAATCCCAGTTGTTCTGCCACTGGTATTGCCAAATCTGTAATTGGTGGAACTAAAGGATGAGTCATGTGCAAATACAATAAAAAAAGTGGGCATCAACCCACTTCCTGCGATAGGGATATCTTCCAAGAAGTCTTGTGACGAACCGATGATGGTTCGCCGCTAACATGAGTGTAGCGCATTTCTTTATTAGTCAATAGTCATTGGTCAGAGACGCGATAAATCGCGTCTGTACAATCTTCAGAGACGTGATTTATCGCGTCTGGACAATTTTCTCCCTACTCCCCACTCCTCACAATGGAATTGGGAATTGATTTGAGTTGTCTAGTTTGTTCGATGATTTGGTCGATGTCTTCTTGGGATAATCGCTGGACGTAGTTGAGTTTGACTTCTTCTAAAAAGTCAACTAGTAAGCTTTGGATTTCGGAGAGTACGTGTTTTTGCTGTATTTCGTTGCCTAAGGCTTGGGTGAAGCTATGGGCAAGTTGGCTGGAGAGTTTTGCACCGATGGGATCTTTGATAGCGCTGACTAGGACGTTGTAGAGATTTGTGGTGATTTGGGTGGCTAGTTGTTCGCTGATTTGGGTTTGGGCTTGTCCAACTCCGGGTAAGGATTGTAGGTTCTTGTAGATGGGGACTTGGTGAAAGGCACTGTTGATATTGTGCTGTAATAAGGCGACTAGTTCTGGTTGAATTTTGGGTAAGACTTGATCAACGATAGTTTGGACTAAAAGACCAGCGATCGCTTCCACTTCATTGATATCGTTAATGTCTATGTAAGGACGCAATTTGTCATTTTGCAGCAACCAGCGTGTAATTTCACCCTTTTGAATTGATCCCTGAATCTGGTTAATGACGCGAATGATGACAATTTCTGTGAGTTCTTCGGCGAAATTGGCGACGACTACTTGGTGAATTTGTTTATTTATGGGTTGCAGGTTTAATAAACGGGCATGATCTAGGCGAATCGTTACAGGTATAATCCGCAACCAGCGCCAGAAGGGAATTAATAAAAATAAATCATACCAGCGCCACAAAATAGCATTTAACCAGCTGAACCCTGGATGGCTACTTCTGATGTAGATTACGCGTCCTAGTAACTCTAAGCCAAATAAGCAAACAAATGGTAAATCTATCAGCCAAAAATAATTGATGAATTCGTTGTTTTCCCCGATTTGGCGGTAATAATTTGTAGCAATTAAAGGACTGATTTTCTGGTTAAAAAAGGTAATTTCTTGTATCCAGCCTTTTTGGGATAGGTATGGCTGACTCCAAAAGGTAGCAAATGATTGTTTGGCTGAATCATTGCCGATGCGATCGCGCATTCGCTTTTTGATTCTTTCTAAAGTCCCACTTTTACCTACGGCGGCAAACGGGTTACCTTCAATCATCTCGTTGCTAAGACGACTAATCTCTTGTAATTGAGTTTTTACTTCTGGTGATGTGATACCTGTTTGACTTACTTGTGCTTTTAAAAGGTCGATTTTATTTAAATAATTTTGCGTTTCCCTGTGCTGTTCAATACCCTTAATGGGGTCATAAATCTTAGTTATTTCTGGCACTTTCCGCAAGTAAAAATCCCGCCAAGGCACATAACTTAAATCAAATAAAACTAAGAATAAGTTTAATGTGGCGATGGACGCCATCAATCTTTCAAAGTATAAATTCTGTTTTTTCGGTAATTTTCGATTAGCCATTTTTAGTTTTAGATTATACAAATTACCATAGTTAAACCATTTTTAATTCTTATACATTGCATAGTAATCTAACTAAGATATTTCTTGTGGTTGAGGAAAATTTTTTTATTATGTATTATCTAGACTAAAACTAAAAAGCGTTGTCATTCGTCAAAAATTATGAATAATTTAGACAAATACCGTAAAGCAAAGTAGAATTATCCTCTTGTTTACCTCTATCAATTTTCTTGGTTTAACTCAAAGGAGTTTTGAATATGTGGTGTGGGTTTGGAAAATCAAGTGCAATAGTTGCTACCGCTTGCGTAATTAGTACTAGTTTCGTAATTTCAAATACAACTTTTGCGGCTCGTCAGCGTAATTATACGCCACAGGAATTTCGTACAGTTTTACGAGGTTTAGGCTATAATGTCAAGATCACAAATACACCTCTCACTGACGCAGAAACTAAAAAAGCTATCAGTGAATTTCAAAAAGGTTACAAACTGACCCCAGTTGATGGGATCGCAGGACCAAAAACCCAAGATTTTGCTGCAAATATCGTTCAAATCTTGCAAGCAAACTTAAATGCAGTCCTAAAAACAAATCCCCCTTTACCCCGTGACCAATTTTACGGTCCTAAAACCGAAGCAGCCATTAAAGAATTTCAGACAAAACATAAGCTAGAAGCAACTGGTATTGCTAATTTAGCTCTCCGTCAAAAGTTAGACGAAGAAGCTAAAAAAGTCATCACTAAACCGAGTACTCAGCCAACAGCGAAGCCGTCACCATCACCGACAGCATCACCGACAGCTAAACCAACGGTATCACCAACATCTAAACCAACGGTGTCACCGACATCTAAACCAACAGCATCACCAACAGCTAAACCAACGGTATCACCGTCACCAACAGCTTCGCCGGCAACTACACCTACAACATCACCCTCACCAACAGCTTCGCCGACAACTACACCTTAATAAGACCAGAAAACCTTTATAAGCTAATGCGCGCCTAAATTGCATAACTACTAATAAGGGCTGTTGACTGTTAACGGTCAATGGTCAACAGCCCTCACGATTGATTATGCAACTTAAAAGCAGAATAGCTTACCCAAACCTCAATTCTTTTGATTTGGTTCTTCGAGGGGTCTACCTTTTGGTATGGGTAATATTGGACGGCGATCATCATAAGGCATGGGAATATACTGAACGCTTGGTCTTCCTCCTTGGGGTTGGGGATATAAATCCATTAGTTCGTAGATAGAATGGGGCAGTCCTACAGTTATGGGCAGCCCCATTTCTGTGGCTTCTTCAACGGTGATGGGGTAGTCATGGGTTACTCGACCAGTAGTCAAGGCTTCGATAATGGATTCGATATTTTCAGGGTTAACTTTTTGTTTGGGTATATTATCTTTGAGCAGAGTTCGCACGAAGCGTTGTACTTGCTGAATAGCTTTACCGGCTAGGTCTGCCATGATTAAAGTCTGGTCATCAATCTCCCCGATTGGTTTATCTTTAACAACTTTAAGAATGCTGGCGGCGGGGAAATTACCCAGTTGGGGATCAACCGGGCCTAAGACAGCGTTGGCATCCATAACGATTTCATCGGCGGCGAGGGCAAGCATGGTACCGCCACTCATGGCATAGTGGGGTACAAATACAGTAACTTTGGCAGAGTGACGAATTAAGGCTCTGGCTATTTGTTCGGTAGCTAGGACTAAACCCCCTGGTGTGTGTAGGATCAGGTCGATGGGTACATCTGGGGGTGTGAGGCGAATTGCCCTAAGTATTTGTTCTGAGTCCTCGATCGTGATGTAGCGTGAGATGGGAATACCCAATAAACTAATAGACTCTTGACGATGTATGAGTAAAATTACGCGGCTTTTACGTTCTTGTTGAAATTCTTGTAAAGCCCGGACGCGGCGATATTCTACTTGGCGTTTTTGCCAGAGTGGTTGCAGAGAAGAAAGAAGAAGAAAAATCCAGAATAAATCACCAATACCGAAGCCCATAGAATTAATTATTCCAAAATAGCGATCGCAATATATTGTGACAAGTTTTAGGCGATCGCAATTCTATCTACAGGTTTATCTGAGAAGCACAGTTTACACTAGCTCATCGGGATTTACTCCTAATTGTCGCAGGCGTTCTGCTAGTTGTTCTGCTTTTCTTTTTGCCTGTTCCGCTTCTTGTTCCGCAATTATCGCTCGTTCCGTAGCTGCAACAACTTCTTCTGTCGGCTCAGCAATCAATTCCCCTGCTAAGGTGAACCAACGTAGCCACAATCTATTGATGTCTCGAAACGCTCCTTGCCATACACCCAAACTTAAACCCAACTCTGGCATAAGTATGCGTCCCTCAGTTAAATTTATCGCTTCATAATGACCGCCTACTAACTGAAATGCTTTCAGTTCATTGGTGTAGCGACTAAAAACAATGTAGTAAGGAATTCGCAAAATTCGTTCATAAACTTCCCATTTGCTAGGTGGTTTAGCTGTTGGGTTTTGAGTAATGCCTAAATCTTCATCTTCTGTACCTGGAGATAATAATTCCACCACGACGAAAGGATTTGCTGGTTCTTGCCAAGTGACATAACTTAAACGCAAATCTTCGCCTTTGTACATTTTTTGTACTCCCACAACGCCAAACCAATCAGGGCGTTTATACCATAGTGGATGATCTAGATCGTAATAAAGATTCAGGTCAGCAGCACTATAAACTAATTCGGGATTCCAGTTAATTGGCTGAAAGGTTAAGTATAAGAGTAAGGGCTGTAAAAAGTGAAAGTCGTCTGGCAAACCTGGCTCCTCTGGATTGTCGCTAGGTAAATCATACATTGTTGGTAGGGTTTCCCACGGAGGAAGGGGCGGATCTGATTGGGGGAAGTAGTTGGAGAAAGTAGTCATAGTCAAAAGTCTACTCTTGTGGTTCAATACCTGCTGCTCGTAGCTGCGCTGCTAGTCTTTCAGCACGTTGGCGTTCTTGTTCAGCGCGTTGGCGTTCTTGTTCTACTAACTCCGAACCCCACAGTAGTAGTTGTCCGGTTTCATCCCACCAGCGCAACCAATTACCTGTACGATTTTCCCGCATACCTTGCCATACGCCAAGGTAAAGATTCATTTCGGCTATCCAGTAATGTTGATTTTCGTTGGGGGTTTGTAGGCTATATCTATCTATATTTTGATCTAGGCGATAAACTTCTAATTCTCCGCTAGCTGGCTCAAAGATGGCGTAATTTTGCACTTTTAAAATGCGCTCATAGAAAAACCATTTACCAGGGGGATAGGTTGGTTTACTGGAATATTCCCCTCCATCTTTATCAGACAGGAACTCCATAACAATTACGGGGATGTCTCCCTCTAGTTGAGGGGTGTAACTGCGAATAACTTGCTCTCTACTGACGCTAATTTGGGGGATATATGCCCAATCTGGGGCTTTAACAACGGTTTTGCCGTTCAATGTGGCACAAATGCCGTAATTTGTGGGTGTGAGGGAGTTAGCTGGTAGTTTTCCTGCAAGTTCTAAGCTTTGGGTAAGTGCGGCGGCGAGAAATGGTTGGTTGATGTTGTCCACTGGCTCATCGGGTAGCTTGTAATCATCAGGGAGTTTTTCCCAGGTGATTTGGTAGTTGGGGGTGATGATGGATGTCATAAGAAGTAAGGGTGTAGGGGTATGGGGGTGTAGAGGAAATTTGGTCACCTGTCACCTGTTACCTATTCATCTTCGTCTAGGTTGAAGTCCTCTTCTGTTAGTTCTTGGTGGGGGATAGCGGCGATGATTGCATCTATGACTTTGGCAACTGGGATAATTTCGATGTCAAAGTCGGGGAATTTTTGCCCTTTAGGAACGATCGCTTTCTTGAATCCCAGTTTAGCTGCTTCTTTTAACCGGAGTTCCATCTGGGAAACCGATCGCACTTGTCCACCTAAGCCGACTTCGCCAATTAAGACTGTACCGGGATCAACGATGCGATCGCGGAAACTGGCAACGATCGCAATGGCAATTCCTAAATCTACGGCTGGTTCTTCTACGTTCAATCCTCCGGCTGAGGCGACGTAAGAATCCAATTTGGACATGGGAATCCCCACCCGTTTTTCTAATACGGCGAGAATTTGGACTAGTCGGTTATAATCTATACCAGTTCCGGCACGGCGGGGAGAAGGGTAACTGGTGGGACTGACTAAGGCTTGTAACTCAACAACAATAGGGCGTGTACCTTCGCAAGCTACGACGATGGCTGTACCTGGTGCGGGGTCATCACGGTTACCCAAAAATAACTCACTGGGGTTGGGAACTTCACGGAGTCCGTTTTGTACCATTTCAAAGATGCCAATTTCGTGCGTTGCACCGAAGCGGTTTTTTACTGTGCGTAATAACCGATGGGAAGCAAAGCGATCGCCTTCAAAATAGAGTACTGTATCTACTAAGTGTTCTAAAACTTTCGGCCCGGCGATCGCCCCTTCTTTAGTGACGTGTCCGACAATTAACATGGTAATGTCTTCATGTTTTGCCACTTTCATTAAGGCGGCTGTACATTCCCTGACTTGGGCGACGGAACCAGGCGCAGAGGTCAGGGCTGGGAAAAACACGGTTTGAATACTATCTATTACCGCCACATTGGGCTTGAGAGAATCCACCTCTCGTAATATCTCTTCTAAATCTGTTTCTGGCAAAACATATAAATCTGCGCCCACACCATCAGCTATAGATACTAGAGGTGTCTGTTCTGATTCCTCCCTTTGATCATCTCCGACAACACTCAGGGTTTTTGCCACACCTAAGCGAGAAGCTCTTAATTTTACTTGTTGCCCAGATTCTTCACCCGTGACATAGAGAATACGATATCTCTGCGCCAATTGATTTGAGACTTGTAGTAATAGGGTAGATTTACCAATACCGGGATCACCACCAATCAAAACCATCGAACCTGGAACCACACCACCACCAAGCACCCGATCCAGTTCTCCATAGCCAGACTCCCAACGAGCGATTTGGCGATCGGTAATTTGGTCAAATGTTAAAGAAGCTCGTGGTTTTGCCGGCTTAACAGGTGCTTTACCATTATTCTGGGATGCGTGCCAACCACTAACTCCTCCCTTAGGTACATCTACGGAAGATTGAATGGTAATCTGTTCTTCTAAGGAATTGTAAGTACCACAAGCTGGACACTTACCAAACCATTGGGGAGATTCTGCTCCACATTCGTTACAAATGTAAAAGGTTTTGGGCTTTGCCATTATTAAATCTTAACTAATATTAAATATCTTAATTTTTCCTTAAGTATTGCTCAAATTGAAAATCTGATTAATAGCAAGAGTTAGAGCATTTTCCAAATCATTTGAAGGAATGATATCTTAATATTATGGTATTAAAAATTAATCATGAAAATTTTAGTTAAGGAGCATTGAGAAACTTGGAAAGTCATAAAGAAAAAATCCTGGTAGTAGACGACGAAGCTAGCATTCGCCGAATTTTAGAAACGCGCCTTTCAATGATTGGCTACGATGTAGTAACAGCAGGGGATGGCGAAGAAGCTTTAGAAACATTCCGCAAATCTGACCCTGATTTAGTGGTTTTGGATGTGATGATGCCAAAGCTGGATGGTTATGGTGTTTGTCAAGAATTACGTAAAGAATCGGATGTCCCTATAATTATGCTAACAGCCTTAGGGGACGTTGCCGATCGCATCACTGGTTTAGAGTTAGGTGCTGATGACTACGTAGTTAAACCGTTTTCACCCAAAGAACTAGAAGCAAGAATTCGCTCAGTATTACGACGGGTAGATAAAACTGGTGCTTCTGGTATTCCCAGTTCTGGGGTAATTCACGTTGGTAATATCAAAATTGATACCAACAAGCGCCAAGTCTATAAAGGCGATGAGCGTATCCGCTTGACAGGTATGGAATTTAGTTTACTAGAGTTGCTAGTCAGCCGTTCTGGAGAAGCTTTTTCCCGTTCGGAAATTTTACAAGAAGTCTGGGGTTATACTCCAGAACGCCATGTAGACACCCGTGTGGTAGATGTGCATATCTCCCGCTTACGGGCAAAATTAGAAGATGACCCCAGTAACCCAGAATTAATTCTCACAGCACGGGGTACTGGTTATTTGTTTCAACGCATAATTGAGCCAGGAGAAGAATAGAGGAACAAGCGTTAACCGTTGACTGTTAACTGTTGACTGTTGACTATGGACTAATGACTAATGACCAAACCTGATCCCAATCGAGTTTTGCGGCGCTTACCCTTTGTAGTAGGTGGGTTAGGCGCTATACTTTTGCTGATTAACCGTTTATTGACACCAGAATTGACAAACTCTCAAGCCCGTGGTGATGTGCTGGGGGTGATTTTGAGTGCTGTACTAATTTTAACGGGTTTAATTTGGCAGCAGGTACAGCCGCGATCGCCTGATTCTGTAGAACTCATTGGCGATGAAGGTTTTGTTTTATCAGCAGATTTACCAGAAGCCGTGAAAACAGAACTAGCCTGGGCATCTCATTTATTGTTGACTAACACAGTAACGCGATCGCTAGTGGTTTACTATCAAGGCAAAGTTTTGTTACGTCGCGGTATTCTGGGATCAAAGGCAGAAGTCACACCAGGCGCGATTGTGAAGCGAGTTTTGGAAAAACAACAGCCTGTTTATTTAGTGGCTTTAAATGTTTACCCAGGACGAATTGAATTTGATTATTTGCCAGAAAATACCCAAGGTGTAATTTGTCAACCAATTGGTAATGAAGGTGTATTAATTTTAGGGGCCAATGCTCCTAGAAGTTACACTAAACAAGATGAAAACTGGATAGCAGGAATTGCTGATAAGTTAGCAGTGACACTCAAAAATAGTCATGGATAAAGCCAGAAATAATTATGCTGCCAATATTTTAGGACTTACGCATGAAAACGGAAGATCAAGGGTTTGGAGAACACCCTTACACCCAGTCTCAACAGAAAATCTGGGTGCGTAATTCCTATGTTTAAATCTTGAATTACTCTTAGGTGATTGATTGCTATGGTAATAACACAACCACTGGCAGAAACAAGAACTTTGCTCAAAAACATTAGTTGGCAGACCTTCAAGGCAATTCTAGCAGATATGGGAAATGAACGAAATTCTAGGTTTGCCTATGACAGAGGAATAGTAGAAATCATGACTCCACTCATGCCGCATGAGAACTCTAATCGCCTGATAGAAGGCTTTATTATCGTGCTGTGTGAAGAATTTAGTTTAGAAGTAAAAAGTATAGGCTCACTTACATTAACACGAGACGATTTAGAAAAAGGCGGAGAGCCAGATAGTAGTTATTATATTCAGAATGAATTTTTAATTAGAGATAAAGAAAATATTGATTTAGCTCACGATCCACCACCAGATTTAGTACTAGAAGTAGATTATTCTAGACCTAAAATTAATAAATTATCTCTTTATGCCTCAATGGCTATTCCTGAGTTTTGGAAATACAACGGAACTGTATTACAAATTTATAGTCTTTCAGGTAATGAGTACATAGAAGTTGAGTTTAGTCCCACTTTTGTGCCAGTTTCGGTAAAAGATATTCCCCGATTTATACAAGAAAGTAAAAAAATAGGTCAGCTTGCAGCAAAAAGCGCTTTTCGCACTTGGGTAAGACAGCAAATCTCTGCGGCTCAACCACCCGTACTTTAACATACCTTACCTGAAAATTATTACAGATTTACGATTTACAAATTATGCAAATTCTCTATTGGCTACTTATTGCCTTAATGCTTGTAGGTGTTGTTGGTGCAGTAGTTCCTGCTATCCCTGGAACCAGTTTAATTTTAATTGCCATTATCGTTTGGGGAATTGTGAGTAGTTCTTTTGCCGCGATTAAAATTCCCTTGATTGTGACAGTTATTGTCTTGATTTTGAGTATTGGTGTTGATTTTTTAGCTGGGTACTTGGGTGCAAAACAAGCAGGTGCTAGCAAGTGGGGTCAAATTGGCGCATTTGTAGGTTTGCTTTTGGGATTTTTCGGATTATTACCCGCTTTACCTTTTGGCGGGCCACTATTGGGGATTTTATTTGGGCCGTTGTTGGGAGCAATCATTGGTGAGTATATTTACCGAAGGGAATTTTGGTTGGCTGTGAAGGCTGGTATTGGTATTGTTGTCGGTACTTTGGTAGGAAATTTAATACAAGGGGTTTTGGCGATCGCTACAGTTGCAGTATTTTTATTTACAACCTGGCCACAAGTATTTGGTAATTAAAATTATCATCAATGTCATTTGATAATCTCTGCAAGCTGTTGTCAGAAAAATATCCCGTTAACTTTGCTAGTTGGGTTCTTGGAACACCTCAAACAACTGTCAAAGTTCTCAATCTTTTCATTGCTGAATTAACGAAGAGCGCATAAGCGTTTTCTGAATTTACTAACAATTCAATTGTCAGGGGCATTTTTTTATTTTGTAATACATGGCTTGAGGTGATACAACCTCATCGATTTACTCCTCAAGTCATCCGCTCTGGATAAGCATTTCTCGCATTCGCCAACAGTGTCAGTCAACGTCTCGTTAACCCACTTGTTTGTTTAGGGGATGGTCATGATGGTGTGTGGAATTTAGTCGAAGAGTTTGGTAAAAAAGAACATTTTGAGCGATTGCAGCTAGGATAAAAATTTCTGGCGCACAGTGGAATGTTGAGAGTGTCAACCACATCCTTTCTTTTTGTTGTGCTGATCTTAATGGTTTACTTGCTATTTAAGTATTTCCACCAAAAGTGGATGCTCCCCTTGAAAGCGTGGTTTTGGGCTTTTATGGTTACTATGTTGGTGAAGTGGCTTTCGCTACTATTCCGTTCAGATGATTATCTAATAAGACCGGCCCAAGTCAGGGTTCTCATAATTATTTGGCCCTAGACTTCATCTGAAGTCTAGGCAAATTTGATGTATGTAAATTTCCACATCGCATAAATCTTTACTATTTTTAGTATTTCCAGGCTCTAAGTGTGGAGTAAAGAGTTTCTCAGAAGGATACGTAAATTTTATTAAAAAAAACCGTAAGAAATGTGTGTAAATATGAACAATTGTTACTGAATTCACTTTAGTTTGTAAAATTCGATTAAATTCTTGGTTGTTCCCCTATAAGCTTTCTAGACATATTGTTATGGATAATGTCTAGTAATTAGCTTTTTCCGGCTTTGTTTTATGAAGAGTGAGGAGTGTTTATGAATTTGACTCGGCTAAGAATATCTGTAGAGGGTTCAATAACAAATAACAGAGTATAGAGATATTACCTACTCATAATTTTTTATTTCACCCTCTTGTACGCGTAATAGCAACTTGCTTTTGTTTGCTTACAACGCTATCAAGCTTTTCAATTTTTTGTAGTCAAGAAGGAATCTGCTTGCACAGATTGAAGTGATGAGTGCTAAAAATCAAGCATTCACTTCAAAAACTGTTACTAATATAGTCTAGTAGCAACTATGCTGTTTGTAGCGTCACCTTAAATAATCTTCATCTAAGTTACTAAAAATAAATCTTGCCATTTCATTTTTTTACCTGATGAAGATATTAGTGAGTACCACAAACAGTCTAGTCTTACCTGTAAAGACAGATTAGAGAGAATAAGTCTAAACAAAACAGTACAAGGTAAACGTGCATTACCTACTTACCAGGTTAGGTGATACAAGTATGAACTTGTTTCTTTGCCAGAATTACAACACCCAAAACAGACCATAAGCTAGCCTTAGGAGCAACAGTTTATGGATTGAGGATTACTCCTACTAATTAGACATTGCTGTACTTTCATTGATACTACATTAGTTTTTTAGGTGATTGTTTCTGCTTTAGACTTTCTTTACAAAAACTTCTTCTACCCCTCAAACTTTTGGCTTTAAATCCTTCTTCCTGACTTCGAGTTAACTTTGTCAGCTAGTCAGGAACAGGCTTGTCTATCAGTCACATTATTTCACCTAAAATTGTCATGACTAAAAATCCAGTCAGAAATATTTGCTTTGTCGTGGTTACTGCTTTGACCTTCACCGCAGTGTCTTCAGGGGAAATCGGCAAAGCGCAAATATCAGGCAAAACCTACTACGTAGACCAAGGTACTGGGAGTGATTATAACTCTGGCACAACGCAAACATCTGCATTTAAGACGATAAACAAAGCTAATCAAATAGTAGCTGCTGGTGATACGGTCTACGTAAAAAACGGAACCTATCAAGAAAATATTACAGTCAAGAAGTCGGGAACACCAGATCAATGGATATCATTGCAGGCTTATCCAGGACAAACCCCGAAAGTAAGAGGAACTCAAGATGGCAGTATTAGCGTAGAGGGGAGTTACGTCAAAGTTATTGGTTTTGATGTGACTTCAAGCGGAGAGGGGTCTGCTATTAATGTTGGTAGAGGTAACCATCACGTACACATCATTCGCAATATAGTCCATGATTCTGGATGTGGCGGTATTTCTGCTCAAGAAACAGACTATTTAACCATTGAAGAAAACATTTCTTATCGCAATGCCTTCCGGTCTGGGTATATGTGTTCGGGAATTTCTATTTATCAAGCCAAAGCCTTTGATGATGCCCCTGGATTTCACAACATCATTAGGGGGAATATTTCTTACGCTAATGAAAATAAAGTTACCCTGTCTTGGGGAGGGAGAAGTTTTGTTACTGATGGTAATGGAATTATTATCGACGATTTTAGGCAAACACAAAGCCAGAGACCTAGACCACGGTACACACCTTGGACTTTAATTGAAAACAACATTGTTTTTAACAACGGTGGCAGAGGCATCCATGTCTATGAAAGCGATAATGTAGTAGTCAGGAATAATACGGCTTTCAAAAACTTAAGATCTGGGAATTTAGATGGTCACCTCAATGGTGAACTAACTACGTATTTCTCCAGTAATGTCCACTTTCACAATAACATAGCCTATTCCAGTAGTCCAAATAAGAAAACATTTGTAGATGATTATTCATCGAACAATCGGTGGGACAATAACTTGTCATACATTGGTTCTACTCTGGTTAACGATGGACATTCTGATGTCAAATTGGGTGCAAATAACCGCATCAACGTTAATCCTCTATTTATCAATGCTTCTACTGACCCTAAACTAGCCAACTTCCGACTTAATCTTGGTAGTCCAGCCATTGATTCAGGTACTACACAAAGTGCAGCTAGTGTTGATTTTGACAAGAATGCAAGACCTTTTGGCGTAGGACCTGACATGGGTGCATTTGAGTTACGCAGATAATTTTTAACAGGACGGCTAATTTAGCTAAAACCGACAGAAGTCCCACGCCTGAACCGATAGGGCAGCGTGGGATGAATGGAGGAGTCGCCAAACTTTTGATTTGGCAACCTATCGATCCCAATACGGTTCGGTTAAGTTCGAGAGCGATTTTTTTCGGGGGAGATGGGCAAGAATTAACCAAGGGGGTTAAATATTAATCATTCCAAAGCCCCTGAAATTTTGTAGATGCAAGTTCGGTGTAACGAACAGTATGCTGAATATTTTTATGCCCCAAATGACTCTGAATTGTTTGGGTATCAACAACTCACCGTTCGCGTAATCGGGGATTGTTAGATTTTACTAGTTTGGCTGACTTACTCTTTTGGTTAGACGCACATTCCGGGAGGGTATGATGCGTGAGTCAGTTATTTATCAAGAAATTCTGGCTGAGGGTGAACAAATAGGTGAACGACGGGAGCGATCGCCTGTAGGGAATTTAATTTAAGGAATGTTGGCGATCGCTACAGTTGTAGTTTTCCTTGAGTTCTTAGACATCTGATTTACGATTCTTACAGCAAACATTTATAAATAAATACTTTACAAATTACTGTATTTTAAAATACCTGGTATTGTGAGTGTAAATAACTCATCTTCTCAATATTTTTACTAGGAGCCTATGATAACTGTTTCTAAACTGACCTTTTTGCAAGGGACAGTTGCCGCGTTAGTGTCTTTACCTGTAGCTGCTGCTAGCATATCAATGTCAGCGAATTCTGCCAAAGCAGCATTTCTACAAGGTGGATTTGTATTAAGCCCTGGTACTAATGTTGGGTTTGGTAGTAGCAGTGTCACACTAACAAAAAATTCCCTAGAATTTTTCCCTCAATCAATAACACCAATTGCTATTCAGCCTCTAATAGGAAGCTTCACGGAATTTAATACAGGTAATATTCGCAATAATATTTCCTTTGGAACGCCTGTTAAGCCTGACAATTTATTTATTGACCTTGGTTCACTTCCTATCAGTGGTGTGATTTTACCTAACACTGATACTACCTCTTTGACAGATGGAAAGAACACTTTCACTCTCACCAACTCTACATATAAAATGATTCCCGTAGGTAATAATGTTGTGGTTGATGTTTCGCTTAGTGGTTTTTTCACAGGTGATAATCCAAATGCGATCACAAACAGTGTTGGGATCATATCCTTCTCAATTGGCAACACCACAATTACTGATATTGAAGAAATTCTTAACAAAGGTAGTGGTATCTCCGGGTTGACTTTTTCTGGAGCCTTCTTTACTAATGTATGTGGCAGGTGCGGAACGATTCCTGAACCAGCCACAATTTTGGGTTTGGGATTAGTAGGTGGGGCAATGGCTATCTCTCTCCGTCGCAAAAATGTAGCTTAGTAAACCTGACTTTTCACGGAATGTTGGCAGGTCTCTTTATTTCTGTTCTTAATTATCTAACGTGAGAAGTCATATTATTAAAGCTTTTGAAAATTTATACAAATTATTATTAAGTTCATCAATATTAAGTTATTATCAAGCTTTTTTAATAACAATAATTATTTAGTGAGTAGATTCAGCAGTCGGAGTTTTGCTACTGACCAATACTAGTGTACTAATTATTGTCATTAACTACTTAAATAATTTAATTTGAAGGGTGTTTGCATATTGCAGGAGTTACAATTTTCGCATAAGTATTCAAGTCTGAAAAATACCTATCTTAGGAGAGTTGATTTTCCAAAGTGAGTATTTATAATGATTGAAATTTTCAATTATGTTGATTGATTAAATCGTTTTCATAGGCTAGCTTGAGGTTTAATTTTATCCGCAGAAATTTTTACACCAATAGAAATACAAAGAACATCTATACCGACAGTAAAGAGTTTGTAAAGTCACATAGGTGAATATTGCACACTCGGTTGTACTTATGTAATTCTACTATTAGGTAATAAATCAAGTAATCTTCTGTACCTTAACGTATTTTATATATTTACTGTGTAAAGTACGTGATCTAAGTCTTGCCCGTGTTTACTTAATACTCAAGACAACACTGACGTTTCCCATCTTTTTTATTAGGAGCCTATGATGGTCATTTCTAAATCCAACTTTTTGAAAGGAGCAGTTGCAGCATTAGCGACTGTACCCGTAGCTGCTGCTGGTGTATTTACCTCTGCTGGTGCTGCTCAAGCTGCTCAGTTGGTTGGTGAATTCTCCTTTTCCAGTGATCCTACCGTTTCCGCGACCCTGACATCAAACTCTGTCTCATTCGTAGCGCCAAAAACATTCACTATCAATCAGAGTTTATCCACTGGTAATTTTATCGGTTTCACAAGTGGCACAATCAATAACATTACCAGCTTTAGTACTAACACAATCGTTAATCCTTTCCTAACTTTATTGGGTGGTGCTCTTAGTGGTAGTACTTTTATTGCAAATACTGCCTCATACGATATCAGACAAGCTGCTCCAAACTTAGTAGCCATCGATATTACGACTATAGGAACATTTAAGAACGCTCTCACGAATGAAGAGTCCGATGGGGAAGGGGTTTTAACTTTACAAACAGGCGGTCGAGGCCTGACAGCAGCTGCTATTGAGACCCTTCTTGCAGGAGGAGGTTCAGTTTCAACCACTTTTTCAGGCTTCTACTTTGGTACTCCAAGAGTTTCTACCCCTGAACCCGCTACCATGCTAGGACTTGGGCTAGTTGGTGTAGGTGTTGCTATGTCTCGTCGTCGCAAGACTGTTGCTTAAGTAATGTCCTAAATTCAAAAAAGTTGCTTTTAAAAATAAAAAGCAACTTTTATATAATTCCCTGATCTAGCTTGAGTAATGCAGTCTCAGTTAGATCAAATTTTTTTTAATTTTAACTGCGTGAGTTTCACATACCAAAGTTGGTATTTTTTTAATCAATCTTCCTAAGCGATGATAACTCCATAATTAAAAGCCTTGCTAAACTCATCAAAAGATAGGTCAATGAATCCATCGTCAGCACCAGTCCTAGTCTTGCCATCTTTGCCCCAAGGATTACGTACCACAAATCTTTTCTCACCACTAGTATTGGTGTAAACATTCGTCACAGAGTAAGCATGATTTCCTACAATATAGCTCGTGCTATCACCCATTCTGGCTGCTGTTACAGCTTTCCCATTAGCTAAAGCAGTCTCGATAGTAGAGAAACAATTAATATTGGTGGGATCAGCAGGAGTAAAGTCACGTCCAGTCACAAATTGAAGAGGACGAGAAAGCGCATCTCCATTGCCAATGATATTATAACCAGGCTTGCCTTCTCTCCATTCGCGCCATTGGGCATAAGCTTTTTCTACTAAAGCTACCCAGAGAACACCTCCATTAGTTTTAGCAGCTACACTTGTAGCGATACGACGATCAATTGTTACATATTGTGCCTCACCAGGGTCAAAAATTGTCGTTGAGTAAAAACGCACAGTATAAGTGTTATCACCATTATCTGTAATCATACTATTGATGACGGAACTAGAAGCATTGCCTGCATCATTAGACTGACGACCAAAGGTTGCACCCAAAGCTGCTAAAAATGCACAATCACCTAGTTGTCCTTGGTCAATATCACCAATTCGTGCTTCGTTAGCACTACCAAAAAGATTACCTGTCGCCAGGGTGTAGGTGAGAGTCTTACCATTAAACACAGGTGTTGGTGCTACTGTGCCTAAAAACCAACGACCAACCAAACTAGATTCAAAATCGCTAGCCGCCATATCTACAGACGCACCATTAGCAACCTGTGTGGATAGCCATTTCACAGGGTCTTGCATACTAAAACGAGTGCTAGCACCTACCAATGTTCTGAGGTCTTTTACTTCATTAGCATCTACCTTAGAATCATCTTGCACATTTCTGAAGATATCCAGCATATCCTGGCGACTTAAGTTACCATCAGCTGCTAAGTTGCGTGTTAATGTAATGAGTTGTTGGTCTAGAAGATTTTGACTGAACCAATCTTGAACAGTAGCCGATGCTGTTGTGGTTGGTGTGGTTGTGACTGTAAATGTCTGCTTGACTGTATTACTAGCAGCATTAGTCTTGTCGTAAGCTATGCCTTGAAGAGTATATGTGCCAACTGCCAGATTCAAGCTACTTAAAGACAAACTGTAGCTGAAACTTGCCTTATTTGCATTGCTAGAATCGGCAGTAAATTTAGTAGCATCAGCCACATCTATCCAACTTCCGTCTGCTTTTTGAATGCGGAAATCTACTTTAGAAATGTCGCTCGCACTGTTGCTATCCGATACCCAAGCACTGTTGATACTGAGGGTGTCTGTTGGTTTGAGGCTGGTGTTATTCAGCTTAAACTCTAGTGCAGTTGGGGCAAAATTTTCAAATACCTTGAGTTTGTAATTAGTATTGCCACCGTGTGAATAGACTCTAATGAAATAATTGCCAGCATCTAGAGTTGTGCGGATTGATTCACTACCGCTTCCAGTTCTGTAAGCACCAGTAACAACTTCGCCGCCATCAAACAAGCCATTGCTGTTGGAGTCTCTGATGATCTGTACATCTGCATTAGCACTCAAACCATCAACAACGAGATTCAGGTTACCACGGGCAGACAAACTGAAACTGTAGAAATCGTTGAGATTTGTTGAATCCACCCTATCTGCAAAAGTCTGGGTTTTTGCAGATAAAGTTATTTTCTTTGCACTAGCTAATGTGAGTCCAGGATTCTCAATCGTCAGATTTAAGCGTACTGTATTACTAACGGCACCAGTCTTGTCATAAGCTATGCCTTGGAGAGTATAAGTGTCAGCAGCTAAATTCAAGCTGCTGAGAGACAAACTATAGCTAAAACCGGCCTTATTTGTATTGTTAGTATCGACAGTAAATTGAGTAGCATCAGCTACATCTATCCAACTTCCGTTTGCTCTTTGTATACGGAAATCCACCTTAGAAAGGTCGCTGATACCATTTCTATCTGATACCCAACCACTGTTGATATTGAGTATATCTGTTGCTTTGAGAGTGCTTTCATTTAGCTTAAACTCTAGTGAAGTTGGGGCAAAATTTTCAAATACCTTGAGATTGTAGTTAGTATCGCCAGTGTTGGAATAGACTCTGATGAAATACTTTCCGGCATCTAGCGTCCTGCGAATTGATTCACTACCAGTTCCCGTCTTGTTAGAAGTGTTGAGAACTTCGCCGCTATCAACCAAACCATTGCTGTTAGTATCTCTGATTAACTGCAAATCTGCATTAGCGCTCAAACCATCAACGGCAATATTAAGGCTACTACGAGCGGACAAACTGAAACTATAAAAATCATTAGGATCTGTCGAATCCACACGATCTGCGAAAGTCTGAATATTAGAAGATACAGTGAGCTTTCTAGCAGTAGTTAATGTGTTACCTGCATTATCAAGAGTCATAAGCTATGCCTGGTTATACCTGGTTCAAAAAAAAAGTCGCCATGAGTTTCCGTAGGGACGCAAAGCATTGCATCCTTACATTTCTTTGAATTGATATGTTGTAAAAACTTTTTGATTTGTTATTTATTTGCTAGTCAAGACTGTTTGGTAAAACACACCCTGATGAATATTTAAAAGTTCAATCCCAACCAATATTAGATAGAGTGCAACTTAATGTTGCTTTCAAATCTTCATATTTAGCTAGGGTGCATTTACCCAATGTGAACTCAATGTAAAATTACAGTACAAACACTGAGTTTAAGAATAAATATGTAATTAAGTTAAAATAAATATTTTTAAGTAAAGAATAATTACTTATTACAGATAAGTAGCTTTTTATGCGTGAAATTTTTGCTGTTTGTAACATAGGGAAACCTTAGCCGAGTCGAGTAGTAGATGGGAACTTAGTTAGCAGCAAAAAAGACTTGGATAAACTATCCAAGTCTTTTTTTTCGATATTCAGGGGAAATATTAAAAAATATTTCAGGGATATGATAACACCAAACGCGGATAATCTCGGTTTTAATGTCTTTTGGACTAATATTTTGCCGAAATAATTAAAAAACCTGTGATTTTCAGAGGTTTTTTGTGTCTACGGCTTAGGAAATTAAGTAATATCACTGATATCCCCCCACCTTCTGGCCTCATTATCCTAGCGGTGGGATAGGGAAGAATAGAGGTTTTACTTCTCCGTCGTCACCAACAGAACGTGAGTTCGACGAACCTAGCCCCTGACAGGTGTAGGTTTTTTACACTACACCCCAAAACACGGGTTTAGGGTGTAGGGGTATAGGGGTATAAGGGTGTAGGGATTGATGAAACTATTATTCGTTAGTGCAAGAGTTATCACTCATCACTTTATGAAAAACCTATACCTATGAGAACCCCTTCCCTGCAAGGGAAGAGGCTTATGTCTCAACTTGATCCTTACTAGAAAATAGTCTTGGGCTAAGGTCGCAATAGACTCGTCGATCGCCCATTAAACTGATTGTAGAGATTGTTGAGCTTCTAGAGCGATCGCCTCTACTTCATCATTAACCAAAGTCTCTAAAATAGATTTAGCTTCTGCACCACCCAAACGAGCTAAGGCTTGTGTGACTCGATAACGAATTTGCCAATCGGAACTGCTGGCGTAGGGAACTAACAGAGGGACTGCTTGCAAATCTCCCAACTCACCCAGAGAACTAATAGCAGCAGTTTGGACTAATTCCACCTCTGAAGATAGTGCTTCTTTGAGTAGTTCAAACGATCGCGGATCTCCCAATTCTCCCAATGCAGCAATAATGCTAAATTGCACCAACCATTCAGGAGTATTGTGATACAGCTGTTGTAGGTCTTCAAAAGCAACGTGTAACTTCAATGCACCTAAACAATCTGCGGCGGCTGCTTGTACATCAGCTTCCGGATCACTTAATAAACCACGCAATATATCTAACGATAAATCTAAATCCTGAGTGCCGAGGGTATCGAACTGACTTACGGCTGAGTACCTAACACGGGAATTACTGTCAGTAATAGCAATTTGTACTAATTCAAAAGCGATCGCTTTATCTAATTCCCGGATGTGATTTACCGCACGCAAGCGATCGCCCAAATGTTCTGAACTGAGTGCTTCTCTTACAGACTCAGGAGTAATACTCATTTAATTATCCTAATTTACAAAGGGTTTTAAAAAACTTATTAGTCCATAGTCAATAGTCCAAAGTAAAAAACTGTTGACTGTTGACTAACTAGTAGCCATTGCTCGGATAATATCACCACGGGTGAGGATACCAATCACTTGACCCGCATCATCTAGTACTGGTAGACGGTGAACGTTGCGATCGTGCATCAATTGAGCAGCTTGTTTCACAGACTTTTCAGGGGAAACGGTAACAGGATTTTTACTCATCACTTCGCCCACAGTCTGTCCTAAAGCCTTATGCAAATCGCGTTCATAAACAGCAGGATTCTGTAAATAGATGACACTATCTAAAAACATGATGTACGCAGGAGGAGTCACACCAGTTTCTTGCCACATCAGATCAGTCTCTGAGATAATGCCCAACAATTTACCGTCATTATCCACAACAGGTAAACCACTGATGCGTCGTTCTGCCAGAATCTTGATAGCTTCTTGTAGCGGCGTTTCTGGCTTGACAACAACTGGGTTGTGACTCATTACATCGGCAACGGTTTTAGGCATTGGTTTACTGACAGTCTTTTCCAAAGTCTCTGGGATTATTGTAGAAAATTCAGGTACTCTACTGAATTTGGTTAATAGATTGTTACGGTAATGTCAGTTGTCCAACTCTCTTCAATGCAGCAATAATTTCGCTATTCGCCTCAGGAAATGTAAAATCTCCTAGCTCATCTACAGTTACCCAGCGAACTTCATCACATTCTAGAGGCTGAGGAATACCTTTGAGTAAGCTACAATGATGCACTGTCAAAGTAACACGCAAGTGAGTATAAGTGTGATCAATAGTTATGAGACATTCACCCACTTCAATAAATATCCCTAGCTCTTCATAAATCTCTCGTTGAATACATTGTTCTACGGTTTCCCCTGGTTCGATTTTCCCGCCAGGAAATTCCCACAAACCCCCCATCACGCCCCCTGGACGACGGCGGTCAATTAATATTTGCTGCTGGTCGTTCCAAATGACGGCAACACCGATAATTTTGTGTGGTGGAGTAGTGGTTGTGTTCATATTGTTTGGTGATGGAGAAACTAGGAAGAGGAAGGAGAGTAGGCTGAAAAACTATGGACTATTGACCATTGACTATTGACTATTGACCAAAAACAAAACTCGGCAGATTTATTGGATATCTACCGAGTTTTTGCTTATTAAAAATATAACTTAAATACTGTTCATATAATTTGCCTGTTTGTAGTTGACCCTACGGATGAAGTAAGTTCGCGCCAGCTTCTCGTAGGGAACAGGGAATTTAAGTAGCTCAACCTAATTAAAGCGAAAACGCTCAACAACATAACCGTGATGTGTTGCCCTAGCTTCAACACCAGCCATAATTGCACAAGCTAAATCATATTCGTCATCAAAAACTTGTCCTGACAATTCATCACGCTTGAGATGTAACCACTCGTCTTCTATACGGTTAAGTTGAGGACTGTAGGGCGGCAAGAAAAATAGATATAGTCCCTGCTGTTGCCAATCGTCAATTCGAGAACGTACCAAATGGCTTTTATGAACGGAGGCATTATCCAGCATCATGACAGTGATTTGCCCAGTTTGTTGAAGATGTTGCGAGGCTTTTTGTGCCTGCCATTCCATCAGTTGTAGATGAGTAGATGTTTTGAGCGTACCTAACATCAAAGCGTAGTCAAAGTTAACCTTTGGTTCCAATACAGCCCAGATATTGATCCGTCGTCCACGTCTTTTTCTTTGCCCAATTCGCTTTTGTACTCCACCACGAGCATAACTATACTCAGTTGGGCTTTGACAACATGAACCAGATTCATCAAGGTAAAGCAACCGCAGTATTCCTAGATTTGACCACAACTTTAACATTTCCCAATCTAGCCGTTTGGCATTTGCATACTCCTGTTTTACAGGTGGTGGGCTGGAGCGCATTCGTTTCCATGTGTACCCTTTTTTTTGACTAATCGGCGCACTTGCTCTTTTCCTACACTGACTCCACAAGTCTGCTGCCATTTCTTTTGAAGTTGCGCCGCACTATAACGCCGAGGTTCTTCTAGCCATTGCTCCATCTGCTGCCAATCGCTATGCGTCCATTGACGCTTGCGTCCACGTCCATCTGCCTCCCATAGCCCCTCGATTCCTCTACTTTGCCATCTATGAATTGCTTGACGCACTGATTGCTCTGCCCAATTCCAATATTCAGCGATCTCCTTTACTTTCCATCCACGCGCATTTAATCTCACTACACTCGCTCTCTGCTTTACCCGATGCGGTATTCCATCTTTCATGCTCAACTCTAAAAGAGCTTTGTCTTCTTCTTTACTCAGTTTTATTCGTAGCGCTGCTGGCATTTTTTTGATTACTATCCACTGCCACTTATTTTACGTTTTATTTGGTTGAGCTACTTATCATCCCTCGTCTATTTAATTAAGCACTGAGGTGCTGACTACAAACTAGATAAGCTTATTCAGCTTCGTTGTGGTTACTCTCACTTCCTTGTAAGACTGTTTCAAAGCTCATTCTTTGTTCAGCGTTCCGCAAGAAGTAGCCACTAATCATCGCTGAGGCTAGCAATCGTCCCAAATGTTCGCGGCTGGTAGTGATGGTAACTCCAAAATGTTCTGGAGGTAGGTTGCCCAATAATCCGATGATATTCCGTTCCATTACCTGAAAAACTTCTGGTGATGTGGGTTTAGAAAGTTGGGTAACTGTCTCTGGACTTAATGACTTAACATACTGCCACAGCAGATTAGCTGCTTCTGAGTCGCTATTAAAAAATTCTGAAACTCGGTTAGATTGATTACTCACTTTTTCCTCCTGCAATAATACTGGTGGGTGTGACGATAATGGCTTTAAATATATGATTGATATATGTCTGTTATCTGACTGCTTTAACCATTTGGTGTTCCTGTCAAATAATGTAACAAACTCATTCATACATCAAAGTGGGCGTAACCGTACCATAAGCAGGGGATTTTCTCACCTGTTAGTTAATAGCAGGACTCACGCAACTAGGACAATAGTAGGGTGCGTCAGACGTAGAAAATCCTTTAATGTGTACGAAATTGTTGGGGCTGACGCACCCTACAGTTAGTTTGATTATGACACTTGCGTAAGTCCTAAATAGTAAAAAGTCAGTTGTAAACAGAGGATTTACAACTGACCACTGACAACTGACTACTAACAACTGACTAACTGGCCAAATACTCACCCATGTTGGCTTTAGACTTACGCAGTTTGGTAAGCGCTTCTCTCTCGATTTGTCTGACTCGTTCGCGGCTGATGTTAAGTATTTCGCCGATTCTTGCTAGAGTTAGGGCTTGCCCATCGATTAAGCCAAAGCGGAGTGTGATTACTTCTTTCTGCTGGGGCGTTAATTGCTCCATCAGTACCTCTAGGTCGTTGGATAGGGAAGATTGCATGACAAAATCTTCCGGAGAAGCGCCTGGATCTTCCAACATTTCTCCTAGTTCGGTGTCGTAATTGTCACCTAAGCGTAAATCTAAGGATAAGGGGAGACGGGCTTTTTCTAAATATTCCCTAACTTGTTTGGGTGTGAGTTCTAATTCGTTGGCTAGTTCACCTGCTGTAGGCGCACGTCCCAATCTCTGGGAGAGCTGACGCTGGGCTTTTTTGATTTTGTTCAGCTTCTCGGTGATATGGATGGGTAGGCGGATAGTGCGTGCTTTTTCGGCGATCGCCCGCGTGATGGCTTGACGTATCCACCAATAGGCGTAAGTCGAAAATCTATACCCCTTGGTGGGGTCAAATTTCTCTACACCTCGTTGCATTCCAATACTGCCTTCTTGGATGAGGTCTAATAAATCGACGTTACGTTTAATATATTTTTTGGCAACGGATACAACCAGCCGCAAGTTGGCTTCTACCATTTTGCGTTTGGCAACTTCGCCATCGGCGATCGCCCCCAGCAAATCTGCTGAATTGATATTGGCAGCTTTTGCCCACTCTTCTATGCTTGGTTCACGCCCTAACTGGGTTGCCAATTCCTCTCGCACTTCTTGCAACGTTGTGGAACGCTGTACCTGTTTACCATAACGAATTTCTTCTTCATGACTTAAAAGTGGTACACGTCCTATCTCACGCAGGTAAGTCCGCACGAGGTCTGTGGCTGTTGGAGCGGTCTTCATGGCGCTACTCTTTGGTGATGATGTTTCTGTTGGTAGGGTCATTAACTGAATAGATGCTCTTTGCCGTTGCTACCCAGTTAACCTGGGATGTTGTTGTTTGATCGTTTAGGGTTTATACATCCGATGATGTCGGCTGTTATAGGAGTTTCAATAGGTCTTTAACTGCTAGACGTTACAGAGATTCCGTATTTCGCACAACTATCTTTAGTTAGATAAAGGGTATTGAAAATAACATTTTTACGTTGAACCTTGTATTAACAATTGTAACATTTATGAGAGAAAATGGTTAATCTAAAGGCTGAAAACTTTATAAATTCAGTAAAATGTAGCTTTTGTTACATAAAATCAAAAAATTTTGACGATTTTGCACATTCATCATTCGATAACACCTTCAGATTAAGATTTGTTTATGGGAATATTTAGCAACAGCAGTTGCTTTCAAAAACTTTCTAGGAGATTGTTCCGCGACTGAGTGGAATAATTGAACTCTTGACACAAGGCTTTTTCAAGACGCAAGAGAGAATCCTGTTGCTAGCGGCCTAGCTTTCTAGAAGTATATTCGATTAGCTTTTCCGCAGAGAGTTACTATTGCCTCATATTTGTTAAAATATCTCAATGAAAACAATAATTATTTTTCTATAATAATTACTTAATTTTCCTTGTAAATACTGCTTAATGCAGATTTCGGATCTTGGGGATTAGGGATTGGGGAAAGTTAGGAATTGGGGCAGGGGGCAGGGGGCAGGGAGAAAGTCTTTGATGAAGTACCTAACCCCTCAACCCCCTTCCCTCGTAGGGAAGGGGGAGCCGAACTCACCTCTTTTGTCTTTGCTACGCAACACTAACGCGAACGACACGCTGCGCGAACGTAGGAGAGGGGTAGGTGGAGAGGTTCTTTCAAGATTACTGGAACTGAATTGGTGTTCTAGAAATTCGGGCAATACTCTTGGATGGTTTTTACGTCCAAGGTGGTATTTTGCATAGAACGGATGGCCGCGACAGTTGCTTTAGCCCCAGCGATAGTGGTGATGATGGGGATTTTATACGCTAGACCTGTCCGGCGGATTAATCTTGCATCAGTTTGTGCTTCTTCTCCAGAAGGTGTGTTGATAATCAGTTGGATTTTTTGGTTTTTGATGGCATCGATAACGTGGGGACGGCCTTCATGAAGTTTCAAGACTAATTCCACATTCAAGCCGTTTTCTAACAAAACTCGACGCGTACCAAAGGTAGCCATTACTTTAAAGCCTAAGTCGATAAATTCCCTAACTACAGGTACGGCGGCGGATTTATCGCGATCGCTCATGGAGACAAAGACTGTTCCTGTTAGTGGCAGACGTTCTCCAGCACCTAATTCTGCTTTGGCGAAGGCGCGACCAAAGTCGCTGTCGATTCCCATTACCTCGCCAGTGGAACGCATCTCTGGGCCTAATATTGTATCAGTTCCGGGGAATTTATTAAAGGGTAATACAGCTTCTTTGACAGCAATGTGGCTAGGGATAACTTCTTGGGTAAAGTTTAACTCTTCCAAGGTTTTTCCCGACATAATCAAGGATGCCAATTTTGCCAAAGATATACCAGTGGCTTTGGATACAAAAGGTACAGTCCGAGAGGCACGGGGATTAGCTTCCAAAATATAAACTTGGGGTGAGTAAGAACTAGCACCAACAACGGCGAACTGAATATTCATCAATCCAACGACGGAAAGCGCCTGTGCTAGTTGTACCGTCCAAGTACGAATTTGATTGAGAACGGCTGGTGGGAGGGAAATCGAAGGTAGAGAACAGGCGGAATCTCCTGAGTGAATACCCGCTTGTTCGATGTGTTCCATGATGCCACCAATCACGACACGTCCTGTATGGTCGGCGATCGCATCCACATCAACTTCAATGGCATTTTCGAGGAATTTGTCGATTAAAATTGGGTGTTCTGGTTCTACTTGCACCGCAAAGGTCATGTAGCGTTCCAATTCTGCATCGGAGTAGACAATTTCCATCGCCCTACCACCCAAGACGTAACTGGGACGCACGACCACCGGGTAGCCAATACGCTTGGCCACAATCAGCGCATCTTCGTAACTCCGGGCAATTCCGTTTGGTGGTTGGGAAATATTCAACTGTTGGAGGATTTTCTCAAATCTTTCCCGGTCTTCGGCGCTATCGATTGAGTCGGGGGAAGTACCCCAAATTTTGGTAATTGCTGTTTCTTCATTCCCATTTATTACCGATGACCCATTCCCTACCTGCCTGAGATATTCCTGTAAAGGCAATGCTAACTTCAACGGTGTTTGTCCGCCAAATTGGACAATTATCCCTACAGGGTTCTCAGCTTCGATGATGTTGAGGACATCTTCTTTGGTTAATGGCTCGAAGTAGAGGCGATCGCTGGTGTCATAATCGGTGGATACTGTCTCTGGGTTGGAGTTGACCATGATTGTTTCGTATCCAGCCCCTTTGAGTGCATAGGCGGCGTGACAACAACAATAGTCAAACTCAATTCCCTGACCGATGCGGTTGGGGCCACCACCCAAAATCATCACTTTGGGTTTGCTAGCGGGGATAACTTCGGTTTCTTCTTCGTAGGTAGAGTAGTAATAGGGTGTAAACGCTTCAAACTCAGCCGCGCAGGTATCGACGGTTTTGTAAACGGGGGTAACTCCTAGTTCTTTGCGGTAGGCGCGGACTTCATCTTCGGTGGTTTTGGTGGCAAAGGCAATTTGGCGATCGCTAAATCCATCCCGTTTGACCGCATACATTTGTTCCCGTGTCAACTGTTTTAGAGGTGTGCGTTTGAGTAATTTTTCCACCTCTAACAGTTGCTGCATTTTATCTAGGAACCAAGGGTCAATGGCGGTGAGTTCGTAGATTTCTTCAGGACTCATACCTAGTTGCAACGCATGACGCACTGCAAAAATCCGGTCTGGGTTTGGTGTCCGCAGTTGGGCGCGAATTTGTTCACCACTAGGTAATTTTTCGGCTTTGTCGCAACCCCAACCAGCCCGACCTGTTTCTAGAGAACGCAGGGCTTTTTGGAAAGATTCGTTAAAAGTTCGACCGATAGCCATTGCTTCCCCGACGGATTTCATTTGAGTAGTCAACACTGGTTCGGAACCGGGGAATTTCTCAAAAGCGAAGCGGGGAACTTTGGTAACAACGTAATCAATAGTCGGTTCAAAGGATGCGGGGGTTTTCTTGGTGATGTCGTTTCTAATTTCATCCAAGGTGTAGCCCACAGCCAACTTAGCAGCCATCTTGGCAATGGGGAAGCCGGTAGCTTTGGAAGATAAAGCGGAACTGCGGGAAACGCGGGGGTTCATTTCAATCACAACCACATCCCCAGTTACCGGATTCACTGCAAACTGGATATTAGAACCACCAGTTTCTACGCCAATCTCGCGGATGATTTTAATCGCCATATCCCGCAGCCGTTGGTATTCCTTATCGGTCAGGGTTTGGGCGGGGGCGACGGTGATAGAATCGCCGGTGTGGATACCCATCGGGTCGATATTTTCGATGGAACAGATAATTACAACATTATCTGCAAGGTCGCGCATCACTTCCAACTCATATTCTTTCCAGCCGAGTAGGGACTGGTCGATAAGAATTTGGGAAACGGGACTTGCATCTATCCCGACTTGCGCCATTTCCTCAAATTCTTCTTGGTTGTACGCAATACCACCACCCGTACCACCCATAGTAAAAGCAGGGCGAATAATTAAAGGATAAGTGCCGATGCGACGGGCGATCGCTTTAGCTTCGTCTAAGGATGAGGCTGTACCACTGGGGCAAACTTTTACCCCAATCTTATCCATTGCTTCATTGAATAGTTTGCGGTCTTCGGCTTTCTCAATTGCCGGTAACTTAGCACCGATTAATTCAACGTTATACTGATCCAGTACGCCATTTTTTGCTAAAGCAACAGCGATATTTAAGGCAGTTTGTCCACCCATTGTGGGTAGTAACGCGTCTGGACGTTCTCTAGCAATGACTTTTTCTACTAATTCCGGTGTTAGTGGTTCAATGTAAGTGCGATCGGCTGTTTCCGGATCGGTCATGATAGTTGCAGGATTGGAATTCACCAGCACTACTTCATAACCTTCTTCTCGCAGTGCTTTACAGGCTTGAGTCCCGGAGTAATCAAACTCACAGGCTTGTCCGATCACAATTGGGCCAGATCCCAATAATAATATCTTCTGGATGTCTTGACGGCGGGGCATAGTCGTTGGGTTGGAGTACGAGAATACAAATCCTGATTATTTTAAGGGTCTTTCCCCCTATTCATGTTGTTTATTATCAAGTTTTCTAGGTTTGATAACACAATAGCTGCCAGCTAGTACAACAAGGCAAAAGTCAAAATGATCATATCTCTATATAGTGCGCTGGTTAATCATTTCAAAGCGTCTGTGCTTTTTTGCACTCATAGCACTGAGTTATGTATTCATCCTTTGGTAGTATCCCAATACTACCCCTTTCGGAGAAACATAAATTTCATCAGTTTTTTCAGTAATTTAATTTTTCGATTTACTTTGCTTAAAAGTAGTGATATTTTACCCTACTTATCACATAGGGAAAAAACTTCAATCATCCCCAGGTCAGGCATTTATAACGTAAATTAGATGAATACAATAGACTCAAACTTACTGACCATTTTCTCGACTGCATCATATTTAATGAAACAAAGACAAATAACTTTTAAAAATCTTCCAGTTCCGTAGGGTAGATATTGCCTACCAAAACCATAATACGCCGGGAAATTTCCACTCTACATATCAACAAAAAAATGGCAGATAAGTACCAATACTCTCTGCCATTTTTTATATTCTTTTAAGATCCGTTCTTGTTAAGGATAATTCCTATCTATTGTAGAATCAACTACCTTTAGGTTAAGTAAAGGTTAATTCTGAGCAGGCTGAACAAATCCTAAGGTTAAGCTATCTTTAGCTAAGAAGTGAGCTAAATGATAAGCTCTTTCTTCGGTTTTTAACAGAATTTTTTCGTAGAGGTAGCGTGTACCGCGATCGCCTAAACTTTCAGCCTGAGACGCTTGGCGACGAATAACGTTGATAATAGCCTGTTCTGCTGCTAGGTCATTTTCTACCATCTTACGGGAAGAATATACGCCATCAGATTCTTGTTCAAAACAAGTTAATTCTGCTAACTTGCTGAAAGATGCAGCCGGTACGCCACCCAATCCATTCAAGCGTTCGCCAATTTCATGAACGTGGTCTTGCACTTCATTGTAGCTGGAGTTAAAAAACTCATGCAGTGAATAAAATTCAGCGCCTTCAACTACGAAATGGTGTTTTTGGTACTGCAAATAAAGTGCTTGAAAACTAGCTAGAAGAACATTTAGTCCTTCTGTGACTGGAGCAGTTACACTCCGATCCAGTAGCACTGGATTGTCGTAAACCTGACCAAAATTTTGTAACAAAGTTTGTGTATCAGCCATTGTTCTCCTCGCTTTTGGGCAGTTATATTTGCTAACTGCTTAGTTACTACATATTAACATCTAAAAAATTAAAGCAAGCCTAATCAATAGCACAAATTTCTGATTTTTCTGTTGTCAAAATGCCAATTTTTAGCTTTTAGTATGGTGAATTTATACTCATTATTTAATGTTTAGTTACTACTCTTATTGCAAGAATTTCTAAACATTACTTTGCTATCTCAGAGTCGCTCCGCCTTGCTAGTAGATGAGAGTGGTCTGATTTAGCAAAAATTGGCTACAAACTAGAAATAAAACAGAAAAATTGTCATTTCCTAGACATCACACTCTACTTGCAAACAATGGTGTTCTCAGGAAAAATTATCAGAAAATTTCTCTGACAAGGTATAGAAGGGTTTTCATTCTATCCGCAAGCGATCGCATAATTTTCCGCCGATGCAAGCGATACGCCTACGCGTTATCTTGAATCATGAAGCTCTCTGGAATTCATACATCATGAAAGGTAGACAAGTTCTACTGACAGGCGGTACTGGTGGACTAGGCTTAGGTGTCACACCAGTCGTCCTCGCCCAAGGTGCAAATCTGACCATTACTTACCGCAATCTCAAGGAAGTTGAACGTCTCAAGGAAGTTCTCCCGCCGGCGGATTTTGCCAGAGTCACTTTTCTTCCCGCTAACTTGGAAGAAGAATCTTCTGTTGATAATCTCATCGCCCGTATTGGTAGGGTAGATGTATTAATTCACCTTGTGGGTGGCTTTTCGATGGGCAAAACCCATGAATACAGTTATTACAGTTGGAAACGAGAATTTGAGATCAATTTAAATACAACCTTTCTGGTTTGCAAATATAGCCTCAAAAGTATGTTAGACCACGGCTATGGACGCATTATCACCATTGGTTCTAAGGCTGCTGTGGAACCATCAGGCGGATTAGCCGCCTATTCTGCGGCGAAGGCGGGTGTGGTAGCTTTCACAAAAGCGATCGCTGATGAAACTAAAGGTACAAACATCACCGCTAATGTCATCCTCCCCACAGTTATTGATACCCCCGCTAACCGTCAAGCGATGGGTACAGAGAACGCCGACAAATGGGTAAAGCCTGAGTCTATGGGTGAATTAATTTGCTTTTTAGCATCGGAAAAAGCCAAAGATATTCGCGGCGCGGCTATTCCGATATATGGAGGGGTGTAGGGGTTTGGGGGTGTGAGGGTGTAAGAGAACAATTTTTTACTCCTCACTCCCTACTTCCCAGGACTTACGCACAGAGGTTATTTGTTCAGAAGGGGTATAAGGGTATGAGGGTGTAGGTGTGTAAGGGTTTTGAACACCTACACCCCTACACCCCTATACCCCTATACCCTCGCCCAAACCCTTGATTCTTCGTATCACTGCGTAAGTCCTACTCCCTACTTCCTACTCCCTACTATTGCCTAATAGGTGTACCACAGGGATAAGTAGCAACTTCTCCGTTGGTTGCTACTTTCTCTACTGGTTGATCTTTCGCCGCTAGGTAGTCTGTGCGGAGTTTATCGTATAGTTCTTCGCGTCTGTCATACAACCGCTTCAGAGGACGGGGTGGGCATTGGTTGAGGATGTATGCTGTTACTAACGGTAAGGCGATCGTGCTATCTGTGTAACAAACAATGGTGCTGGGTAGTTCGTCTGGGTCGATCTTACCCCAGCTTACTGCCTCTGCTGGTGTCGCTCCAGATAAGCCACCAGTATCAGGACGCGCATCTGTGAATTGAACAAAGAAATCATGTCCCCGTTCTTCTAAGCCCAAAACCTCGTGAATCTGCGGTTGGGTTTGTAGCAAAAAGTTTTTCGGACTACCACCACCGAGAATTACAGCCGCACTTTTACCTTCTCCTTCTCTGGCATTGTAGGCGATCGCAGCTGTTTCATTCACGTCAATGGCTGGATCTAATACTAGTTGGGAACCTTCCAACGCCAACGCCGCTACGTTCATCCCGATGGAACTGTCACCAGGAGAAGATGTGTAAATGGGTACGCCATACTCATAAGCTGTAGCCAGCAAGCAGGAATGTTTCACCCCTAATTGCTTTTCAACTTCTCTTACATACTTACCCAAAAGATAATGAAACTCCGCCGTTCCCATCCGTTTTTGAAAGGGTTCTGCTTGCAAAATCTTGCGGATGAAAGCGTCAGTTTCTAGCAGCACATCATAACCAAAGATGATGTCGTAAATTCTGATAGTCCCTTCTTCACGCAGCTTGACATCATCTAAAAACGGGTTCCCAGCAAACAACTCAAAACCTAACCCGTAGTGCATATCATGGTAAAGATTTGCACCAGTGCTAATCATCCAATCAATAAAGCCATTACGAATTAGCGGTGCAAGTGCAGACACGCCAAAACCCGCCGGTGTCATCGCACCGGAAAGACTTACACCCACAGTCACACCATCTTTGAGGATATCACAAGCCAATAATTGGCTGGCTTCCCGCAAACGCGCTGAGTTGTAAGCGGTGAAGTAATTATCAATCAAATCCACCACACTGATATCTGTTGACATCGGTATAGGTGCAATTTTCTTACCCAAATGTTTTGCCATTTTCAGACTCCCGAATCGTAACCTCGCCGAATCTAATGTTAACTATGTTTCAGCAATTTCTCGCATCGCCTGAATGTACAAATTACTCGCGCTTTGTGCAGAATATAGGAAAACAAAATTTTCAGTATCTGTAGTGTCGTATGATGGTTGTGCTGGGCAATGCCCACCCTACATATATTTCTTATACATTTAAGGTTTGCCACGCTGCTACAGTGGTGAGTCAAGCTATTACACATTTAAATCGTATATTTCGCACTCAGGTTGTCCAAAGTCCGAAGTCCAAAGTCCAAGCTAGCCTTTAACTCTGGACTCTTGACTATGGACAGCCCTGACGCAAGAATATTTGATTTAGGTGCATATCACCTGATTTAATAACTTGATATACGAATTGCTTGTAGTCGCTGCAATATTGTCAACAAATGACCATTATCTATCATTTGCGCTAAATGACCACTACAAAAACGTTCTTTACGAACGTGGCTAGTCAATAATTTCTGTATTGTAGAAATATCAGCTAAATTTAATAGTTCGGGATTAGTTACAAAACGATTAGCTTCATCCTGCCAATTTGTCCAATCAAAAGATATGACAAAATTTCCTGCGTAAAGTGCTGTTATGAATCTATGAAATTCCTTAGAATAGCAGTAAGGGTCTAAGGTTAAAGGTTCAGTTTGGATGTCATATAGTTGGCAATTTTGACTGGAAAATAATGTTAGAAAAGTGAGTACATTATCAATGTTTTGTAGCGTAACTAAACTGGACATAACCACAAACTAAAGACTGTATAAATTGCGTGCTAGAAAGCAATTAGAGAGATTTACTAGATATATTCTTATACACATCACAAGGCTAAATCATTCGCGCAACATTGCCCATAGGAGAAGATTTAGCCAAGTATCAAAATCAATAGGTGAAAATATTAGTCTTTTTCACCAAGTCTTTTTCTTTTCTCTGCCAAATTCCCCTCAAGTTCTCATCGTTCTAAACACAAGTTTTTCTTGGGTTTGTTAGTTGTAACATTTATTTTCTGTATTTCCTGATGAATTTGATGACAAGCGATACACCAGAAGCATTAGAATCAGATAAGGAAATTGAGCGTCTCATTGATGAAATAATGGCATCAACCCAAAACCTTTCTGATGAACAATACCGCACCAAAATGCAGCGCCGCAAGGAAGTACAAGAGCGCCGCATATCTCAAGCTGTGCCAGAAAAAGGGTTAATTATTGTTAATACTGGTAACGGTAAAGGCAAAACCACCGCAGCACTAGGTATGGTATTACGATCGCTCGGTCATGGGTATAAAGTAGCGATCGTCCAGTTCATCAAGGGTGCTTGGGAACCTTCAGAAAAAAGCGTGTTTAGCTACTGGGAAGACCAAATCGAGTTTCACGCAATGGGAGAAGGCTTTACTTGGGACACCCAAGACCGCGATCGCGACATTGACAAAGCTCAAGCCGCATGGGAAAAATCATTAGAGTTCATCCTCGACCCTAAGTACCAGTTAGTTCTACTAGATGAAATTAATATTGCCCTGAAAATGGGCTATTTAAGCATAGATGAGGTGCTGGCTGGCTTGGCACGTAAACCAGCTAGTAAACACGTAATTCTTACAGGTAGAGGCGCACCAACCGCCCTCATTGAACGCGCAGACTTAGTTACAGAAATGACCTTGATTAAGCACCCATTCCGTGATCAAAACGTCAAGGCGCAGCCGGGGATTGAGTATTAGGGATTGAGAAAGGGAAATCTTGTAGAGACGTTGTTAGGACTTACGTCGTGTGACTAATTTTCCGGCTTTTTTGTCAGTAGTCAGTAGTCAGTAGTCAAAATCAAGGCTTTTGGACTGTGGACTATTGACTAATGACCACCCTCAGAAGGGTTTTTTGGTTCAGTGCGTAAGTCCTAATCATATACAACATCTCTACTGACTACACATTTGTAGAATGCGGCGATCGCCAGGGCTTATTCTGTTAATGGGATGATAATCTTGCAATGCTAGAGAGTACGCATAGCTCATTGGCTCATCTTCAGAAAATTTGGGTAATGTACTAGCTGTAGCTACTTCAGGTGAAATACCAGCATCTGGTGTGGCGGTAACAGTCATTGCCAATTCTCCAGATGTATCAAGTTTGCCTTGAAAACAACTAAACTCAGAATTAGGCATATACAATGCGCCTACTAGTCTACCTTGCTGTTTTTTAAACAGAACATAACCTTGTCCTATTTGGTCTGGTTGTGGCGATTGTCCATAAAGATAAATGCCATCTTTCTTTGGTAAACTAAACTTCGGTGCGATCGCTGTTTCTTTTTCGGCTTTCTGATTCTTTGTTTGTGCTAAATCTTCATTAACTGGGCTGAAGCTCATCAAGGTAGGAGTCAGGGAACTATGTGGTTGGCCATACGTCGATAGGGTTATAGAAGTAAGTGACGATACTTCCCTACTCTGTACAGGCTTGATTTCTGCGCCCACTACAGAAAGGGTAAAAAGCAGACCAATAGCGGGGATTCTCAACTGACGCAAGGGTGAAGATTTAGAAATATTGTTAAGCACCCGACTCCTCCTGTGACAAACTTATACGACTGCCTCTGCAACTTGTCTTAAACCATAAGTAAATTTGCAACCTTTAAGTCTCGGTCAAAGGTTTGATATATTTCTTCTAGAAAAAATATTTTTTAAAAACGCAAGTTTTCTAGATTTTTTCGCAAGTTATCTTAAACTATCAGTGATTATGAAACTTTTGCTTCCCCCAACAGATTCATCCTATTAGGTGATGTAAACTGCACCTGAATCATTGATGAAGTTTAAAGTCTTGCTGTGAAATTTCTCTGTCAAAGAAATTCATCTTGCTAGGTACATAGAGATATACAACAGCAAGTATTTTCATTTCGGAAAAGTCAAAATCTTTTTTCGTCCGTTATAAAAAATAGGACTTATATCGTTTCTTGATGAAAATGCACTCTATTCTGTACTGTAGAGACGTTGCATGCAACGTCTCTACATCATTTATTTGGCGCAACTTCATAGAGAATTCGTATTACGCACCCAGGTTGTTTGTTGAGGCTGGGGTGCAAGGGTGTGAGGGTTGCCAGCATTATACCCCTGTACCCCTAAAAAAATCGCCCCCTGAATGAGTTCAGGAGGCGCGGAGATTTGTACAGACGTAGCGGTGCTACGTCTTGATAATTTAGCTGGCGACGTATTCTTTGACATTGGCTCGACGGCGACGCAGATGAGCTAGTGCTTGATGTTCTAATTGGCGGACGCGTTCACGACTGAGGTTCAATCGTTCACCGACTTTCGCCAAGGACAATTCGTTACCGTCTAGTAAGCCAAAGCGCAAGGCTACGACTTCTCGCTGTTGGGGTGTGAGTTCTGCCAAGAGGGTATTCAGGTCTTGGCGCAAGAATTCTTGAGTGGTGTAATACTCTGGTGATGGGCCTTCATCTTCGAGCATTTCTTGCAGTTCTGTATCCTGGTTGTCACCAACTTTCACATCTAGAGAAACTGGTTGACGCGCCATGTTCAGATACTCACGAATCTGAGCAGGTTCTAGTTCTAGTTCTTTGGCAATTTCTGCCGGTGAAGGAGAACGCCCCAAGGTTTGAGCTAGTTCGCGCTGAACTTTTTTGATTTTGTTCAGTTTCTCGGTAATATGGATAGGTAGCCTGATGGTACGACCTTGTTGAGCGATCGCACGGGTAATTGCTTGGCGAATCCACCAGTAAGCGTAGGTTGAGAATTTGTAACCCCTCATCGGGTCAAACTTCTCTACGCCTCTTTCTAGTCCTAGAGTTCCTTCTTGGATTAAATCTAGGAACTCCATGTTCCGCTTTTGGTATTTTTTGGCAATAGCCACTACCAAACGCAGGTTCGCTTCAATCATTTTTTGCTTGGCTCGCTTACCCTGAGTTACAGTCTGTTTCACATCTGTTTCAGACTTTTGAACGTGGTCAGCCCACTCTGGTAAACTCGGTTCTCGATCCAATTTTTTCGCTAAAGCCTCTTTAGCGTCAATCAGCGACATCATTTGCTGCACCTGCTTCCCGTAAACAATCTCTTGCTCACGGGTGAGCAGGGGTACACGACCAATTTCTCGCAGATAGGTTCGCACCATATCAGCCGTGAATTTGGTATTTGTGTCTTCTGTGTGGGTGTTAACAGTAGGCATTGGTGCGTTGTCCTCTACTCCGTAAACACAATCAATATTGAGTAACAAATTTAGCTAGTAAACATCGTCCGCATCTCACAGAACTCAAGGCGCTACCAAACTTAAACAATTTCATGTATCCGTTTTCTAGAAGGCGCTGCCTTGAGATAGGTTCCCCTACCATCCGACAATGTTTTAATGTCTTACAAGCACAGTGGTCGATTTTCCAGAATTCTTTCTCTATTTCAGTTACTGGCAGTAACTGGTCAATACGAAGTCAGTATGAGTTCCACTTAGTTTTATATTAAGACAAATCAGGTGGATAGTAAAGTAGCCAAAAGAAGGATATGGATTATAGTGTAAAATTGCTTTTTTTATAAAAAGATTTTTAAGTTCCTTAGAAAAGCTAACTATATCTATAGTGACGCGAAAATCCCCTCTTCTGTTGCCTGCCAGTAGGGAGATAACCGAACTCTATGGGTCAAGAGTTTACTACTTAGAGACGCGATTAATCGCGTCTGTACAATTGTCTTCCCCTGCTCCCTCCACTTCCTGCTTCTCACACTAGAATCCCAAATCGGCTTTGGCTAGTTCAGCTGCTGCGAATACTTCTGCGTCTGGTTTTTCTTCCCAGGCTGCATCGCCAATTTCCGCATAGAAGGTTGAATCATAGGGACGAGTCCGGACTACCACGGGCATAGGTACGGCATGACCTAAAATTAAAGCTTGTTGCTTGGAGTCTAACTTGGCTAACACTGACCTGAGACCACCAGCCCCTGATACGCCGGTGAAGATGGCATCAATATCTTTGTCGTCATTTAGTAAGGCGGTGATGCGTGTCCCAATTTGGGACATAACTTCATTATCTATGCCTGAAGGTCGTTGATCAACTACCAAAAGGGTGACGAAATATTTACGCAGTTCACGGGCAATTGTGCCGAATATGGTGCTTTGAACGATCGCCGGGTCTAGGAAGCGATGCGCTTCTTCTATTGTAATCATTAATGGCGTTGGGCGATCGCTAGGATTTTTACTTTGTAGGAATTTATCAGCTTTGCGGACGTAATGCTCATGAATCCGTCTGGTGATCATGTTAGTCACCAGCATATAAGAGAGCATATTCGACTGGGAACCAAATTCTATAACGACGTTTTTGCCGGCTTCTAAAGATTGTAAAATTTTATTAATATAATTTTGGGGGCAGACTGCCCGCATATATTTAAGACCATCTAAGCGTAAGAGTTTACGCTGTAACGCCATAATTGAGCCTTTGTGTCCCCGCTTCTCGTCACAAAACATCTCAATTTCTTCATTAGTCATATTCAGCAGTTGGACAATCCAAGATTTGCCGAATTCACTGTATAAGATGTTGGCGTTATCTAAGGCTGCTTCCGATAAGCCTAAATCTCGACTACATAATTTAATATCTTCGACTTCGATTTGCTCATAACTCAAATAGAGTTCATGGGAATCCCTTACACCCCGGCGCTTGGTTGATTCAGGGTCGAGGGTATATACTTCGACTCTCCCCGGAAATAGTTGCTTGAGTCCCTTAACTGTGTTGACGTTCTTTCCTTCCGCTACTGCTTCCCAGCCATACTCGGAGTGCATATCAAAAATCAAGTTAACCGCCGCATTCTTACGAATAACCCCAGCTAACAGTAAGCGGGTGAGGAAAGATTTACCAGTACCTGATTTACCAAACACCCCGTTACTACGTTCCACAAAACGGTTCAAATCAATACATACAGGGACATCCATATCTAAGGGTTTACCAATGGAAAAGTTTTTCCGTTGGATGTCGTCTTCCCAACCAAACACCCGCCGAAAATCATCCACACTGGCTTCATAAACTTGGCTGAAGTGGCTGGGGATAGTTTTCACGGGGAGTAATTCCATCGTCGTACTAGTTTGGGGTTGAAAAGAAGCCAAACCCGTGGAAGATGGGACAAAAGGATTTACAGATTTACCATCTGTTGCTGTCAAAGACTCATTAGATTCAGGGGTGAACATTAGCATTGGTGAGAGGTTAATCGTTCCGTAAGTCCCACTCCCGGCTAAAACATCCCGTAAAAAAGTGTCCTCCCAACTGGGGGGACTAGCAATAATGCGCGCGTTAGCAGTTCCCAAGGCTACATCTGTCAGCATACAGAAAAAGCGCGATCGCATCCCTTGGACTACCAAAAACTTACCTACCCGCATATCCTCAACGGAAATATCCGGGTGTAAGCGCACTTCTAAACCCTCAGTGAGAGAACCTTGGATTACTGAACCTAATGGTTGTTGTGGATTGTCATTGGTCATTAGTCATTAGTCAGTTGTCAGTTGTCATTGGTCAATAGTCAATAGTCAATAGTAATTCTTCCCCTGCCCCTCTGCCCCTCTGCCCCCTCTGCTCCCCCTACTTCCCTCCCCACTACCTAATCAATTTGAATAGACGTAGGCGCGCCACTGGTGGGTGGTTTACCAATTAATGGTTTGCGGAATTGGGTGTAGATGCGATCGCGCCAGGCAAAAAAGGCTGCATAATCAGGGTTATCGGCTAATGATGGTACACCTTTACCTGCAATACTGGCGGGTAAGTCTAAATAGGAACCCTCTGGGAATTTTAACAGTATTGATAAACCAGCTACGGCTAAATCAGCTAAAGTGGGTTCGTCTCCGGTTAAATAGGGACTGTCTGCTAACAATAGTGTAAGTGCTTCTAGGTCTTGTTTTAAATCTGCGATCGCTGACTTAACTACATCTGGACTGTAACCAACGCCAAAACCCAAGACTGTAAGCAAATCTGTGGGTACGCCTTCAACTAAGGTTTTGAGTACGTCTGGTGTGGAGGTGGGTAATAAAGCTTTGCGGAAACTTTGGTCTTGACTGATAGCTGAAAATAATGCTTTTCTTCCTTTAATACCGATGGACTCATCAGCCCATTCTTCTATTAATAAAGTTAAACCCCTTTGTTTGGGGTCTGTTGGTAAAAGAGGACGGTCTGGATATTCTAAGTCTAAATATTTGGCGATCGCTGTTGAGTCGGAAATATATCTGTTACCATCTTTCAAGACTGGCACTTGTTTTTGTCCAGTTAACCTGAATAACTCTACTTGTCCAATTCCTGGGGTAACCTCAATTTTGCGATATTCTAATCCTTTGTAATCGAGAATTAGCCGCACTTTTTCTGAGTATTGGGAGAATTCCCACTGGTATAATTCTAACATAATTTATCTCTCTTTACGGAGTAATCAATCAACTTCCTAATTGTAACTGTACTTTCAGTAAATTTCCGGTGTAAATCATTAATTTCCCACCTCATTTATCAGGGAGATAAAGTCTATTTTTTCTTATTTATTTTTGTCAAATATCAATTTTTGTTCTATATTATTTTGGGAACGCCTATTTGCACTTAATCATCATTTGCACAGTAATTATATTTTGTTTTTACTGCTATAGTCTCAGCTTGTGCTGAAAAAAACTAAATAGTTCCCTTCACCTATTACCTAAATCGAAAAAGTGTAATTAAGCCATGCTGCGTGAATAAAAATCAAAGCAGACTGCTATACATAAATCCTATTTGGTTATTGCAAAATCTAAGTATCTGTGGGCTGGGAATTACCCACCACAAAAGTAATACGATGGACAATGCCCATAGGCATATTTCAGAAATCTAGGATGAATCCCATATATTATTTCTTTGTTAAATACAAATTAGTTATCAGATTTTCCCAGACACAGCATATTTTTGAATACAAATCTTACTTCCGTGGTTAGATTTTGTTGGTTGGAAAATGTTATAAATCTTTATGTAACCTAATTCCAATTAAAACAAACAAAAATTATGAGGGTGAATCAAAGCAAGCTGCTGACCAACTTGGTAGGTGTAGTCACTTTAGCAGGCGTTAGCCTCTCAATTACCTTACCATCGGGAGCAAGAGAAGTATTAAATCCCAATCCTACTATTTTCCAAGAAGCTCACTACAATCGGGGTCAACGGATTCAAGCAAATGTTAACCAGATAACAAAAGATAACAACAAGAAACAGATAGCACAAAATACAGGACGTACTAATCCTAGACCAAGTATTTTTAACGAGCCTCCCTATAACCGTGGTAGCCGTACTTCACCCACTCCAGTTACTCCTCCAGAAACCCAACCCACAACAGAAACACCTACAACACAACCACCAGCAGCAGAAACAACTAACACAGACTCGAAAAATCTGTTAGCGTTGGTGCAATCAAATAACTCTTTTACCACTCTCAACAAAGCATTACAAGCAGCCGGACTAACAGAAACTTTACAAGGCAAAGATAACTTAACAATTTTTGCTCCTACCGATGCTGCATTTGCTAAATTGCCACAAGATGCTCTACAAGCATTATTACAACCAGATAATAAAGAAGTATTACTCAAGGTGCTAACTTACCATGTTGTTCCTGGTAATGTTTTATCCACTGATTTGAAATCTGGTGAAGTGAAAAGCGTCGAAGGTGGCACAATTAATGTAAAAGTTGATAAGCAAGGTGTCAGCGTCAACGATGCGAAAGTAATACAAGCAGATATCAAAGCCTCTAATGGCGTAATCCATGCGATCGATACAGTAATTTTGCCTGCTGATTTGTAGAATTTTGGTAGCCAAGATGATTGGCTAAAAATTAAAGCTCTAGTACTCCAACGAATTAATTTTGACAGGTTATTCTCCAGATACCCGACTTGTTTAAAAAAGCGGGTATCTATGACCTATCATAATGTGTTTGCTGAACTAACAGTAAAAAACCCCCCTTCAAAAGTAACTGTGAAGGGGGGTTATTATTTAATGTCTTAATTAACCTAATTGAACAGAGTTAAATTACGAATTACTTCTTGGCAATTACCCAAACTGCGTGAACAATTCCCGGAATATAACCGAACAAAGTCAAAAGTATATTAATCCAAAAATCCTTACCTATACCAACTTGTAGAAATACTCCCAAAGGTGGGAAGAAAATAGCGCATAAAAGCCGAATTAAATCCATATTGACCTCCTTGTTAGTTAACCCTTATTAAGGAAACGTAAAACATATGGCTTGAGAATGAAAACCCCCATCCAACCACCACATACAAAACTAGTCATCCGCCACTAATTTTGGCTTTGTAGCCTAACTTAATCAAAATCTCTAAAATTTTCTGTTTATGTTCACCTTGAATTTCAATTTCGTTATCTTTAACCGTTCCACCTGTACCACATTGAGTTTTTAACTGTTTTACTAAATCTGCCAATACTTCTGGTTTAGTTTGAAAACCAGTTATCACAGTGACAGTTTTTCCTTTGCGGCCAGCGCGAGTAGCCTGCACTCTGACATTTTGTTGTTGTGGAGGTAGTTCGGGAGTTGGTCTTTCTAAGGCAGCGGAGTTATCGTTGCCAAATTCACGATACACAAAGCGCTTGTCAGAAGATTTGGAATTGGAAGAAGACATAGAATTTACTGAATACGAAAAACTAGATTTGTCAGTGTCCGGTTGTTTTGGAATTTTGGGGTATATTCTTGGGCTATATATCTATTACAAATTAAGAATTAGCAATTACGAACTAGTTTAATGTCTTTCTTGTGAAGCTACACTGTATTATCTGTGCCTCAGACTTTCCTATAATAATTAAGTCTATCCCATCATCAAAAATCATTCCGTGACTACCACTCCCCTTTCCCCAAGTACCCCCTCAAATGCTCAGGTTCCCGATATCCAAGGACGCTTTGGGCGCTTTGGCGGTAAGTATGTGCCGGAAACCTTGATGCCGGCTTTGGCTGAATTAGAAACAGCTTATCAAAAATACCGCCATGACCCTGGTTTTCAAGCAGAACTGCAACAATTATTACGGGATTACGTAGGACGTGCGACACCGTTGTATTTTGCAGAACGCCTCACTGCCCATTATGCCCGACCAGATGGTACAGGAGCGCAAATTTACTTAAAACGCGAAGATTTAAATCATACAGGCGCTCATAAAATCAATAACGCCCTTGGTCAAGTATTATTAGCCAAGCGCATGGGTAAGCAGCGCATTATTGCCGAAACTGGTGCTGGACAACATGGTGTAGCAACGGCTACAGTTTGCGCTCGGTTTGGGTTGGAATGTGTGATTTATATGGGTGTTCACGATATGGAACGCCAAGCTTTGAATGTGTTTAGAATGCGGCTGATGGGGGCTGAAGTTCGTCCAGTAGAGGCTGGGACTGGAACTCTCAAGGACGCTACATCTGAGGCAATTCGGGATTGGGTGACGAATGTGGAAACTACTCACTACATTTTGGGTTCCGTCGCCGGGCCTCATCCTTACCCAATGATGGTACGGGATTTTCATGCGGTCATTGGACAAGAAACTCGCGCTCAAGCTTTGGAAAAATGGGGTGGTTTACCTGATATTCTCTTGGCTTGTGTGGGTGGCGGGTCTAATGCGATGGGCTTATTTTACGAGTTTGTGAATGAGTCATCCATTAGGTTAATTGGAGTAGAAGCAGCAGGAGAGGGTGTCAATACAGAAAAACACGCCGCTACCTTGACAAAAGGAAGAGTTGGTGTATTGCACGGGGCGATGAGCTATCTACTGCAAGATGAGGATGGCCAGGTAATTGAAGCGCACTCGATTAGCGCGGGGTTAGATTACCCTGGTGTGGGGCCAGAACACAGCTACTTGAAAGATGTTGGTCGTGCAGAATATTACAGTGTGACGGATGAGGAAGCTTTGGCTGCGTTCCAGCGATTATCCCGCTTGGAAGGAATTATCCCAGCCCTGGAAACAGCCCATGCGATCGCCTACTTAGAAACCCTCTGTCCTCAACTTGACGGTAGCCCCCGCATTATTATCAACTGCTCTGGACGTGGTGATAAAGATGTCCAAACTGTAGCTAAGTTTTTAATCCCACAATAAATCTATCTAAAGATAGATATTTTGTTAAAGATTTATAAATTTACACAGGCTGTTTTGCAGCATTTTTCGGGAAAATTTAGCGAAAAATCAGACTTATAGGGGAGGGCGATCTGTGCGATCGCCTTCTTATTGATGAAAATCTATGAATTTAAAAGTTATCAGAGAATATTCAAAGGGATAAGGATAGAACCAAAGATATACAGAGCCACAGCAAATTTGTTCAAATCCAGGCGGTTTGTTTAGATGAACTGGAAGTTTACTCTCAGCAACTACGTCTGTGATTGCCAATGCTTAAAACAACAATTTACGCCGTTGCGTTAGGAACTTTCGCTCTCACCAGTGGAGCGAGTGCAGTTTCTCTCCAAATTCAACCTCCTGCACCCAAGTCTTCATCTATTTCCAGCGATCGCCTTCTCGCACAATACAGTTTTCCGAGACAATATAATCGTCTTCCCGCAAGATATCCTGGGCAATCTTACCCCCAAAGACCCTATAATCCCTCAGGTGGACAAAATAACCCTTCCAGCCCCTCAGGTGGACAAAATAATCCTTCCAGTCCATCAGGTGGACAAAATAATCCTTCCAGTCCATCAGGTGGACAAAATAATCCTTCCAGCCCCTCAGGTGGACAAAATAACCCTTCCAGTCCATCAGGTGGACAAAATAACCCTCCCAGTCCATCAGGTGGACAATCGAATAGCAACTCAGCTTCTATAGAACAGGCAGTTTTCGAGCAAGTTAATCAATACAGACAGTCTCAGAACTTACCAGCACTAACCCGGAACGCTAGTATTGACGAGCAAGCTAGGATTCACAGCCAAAACATGGCTAGTGGTCAAGTTCCCTTTAGCCACCAGGGATTCGATCAGCGTGTGAAAGCACTGAATATGCCCAACAAATCCGCAAGTGAAAACGTTGCTTATAACCAAGATAAAGACCCAGCAACACGCGCAGTGCAAAGTTGGCTCAAAAGCTCAGGACACCTAGCCAATATTAAAGGTAATGCCAACTTGACTGGGGTTGGTGTTGCTGTTAACGGTCAAGGTGTAGTTTATTTCACCCAAATTTTCATTCGTTCTTAGAACATTGAGGGTGGGGGATGATGAGAGTCAGAAATCATTACTGCCTCATTACCCTCATTTCTTTCCTCACTGGGCGAACAGTAATATGGGGCGGGGTTCCATCGAATTCATGTTTTTTGAGAAAAATTTATCAAAGCGGCGGGAAACTCCATCCCCTTGTAGGTGACGAATTTTAACCATAAGATGGTTTTATATGCTACAAATGGCGAACGAAATCGTTAGACGGTTAGATGCGTGTGCAGTTTTAGTAATTTGTCCCCAATTTTAAGGCTGATTAAACTGCAAAAGTATCCTGTTATATAACTTAGACAGTAGAAGTTAGAGTATAGGTCTTATAAGTATGTACACAAAGTAATTCTTCATGTCCCGACAACCTGCTTTTGGCATCGCTATAAGTATGCTTGTCCTTGCCGGAGGATTAATGGCTCCTCTAATACCGGGTCACTCTTCTACAAAACACGCCACTGGTGATTCACCGTTGTCGATTTTTTCTCATCAGGTTGCTACCACTACTACTACAACCTTTCAAACTACTGCTTTGGAAAAATCAGTATTTGAGCAGATTAATCGGTATCGGATGTCTAGAAGACTACCAAAGTTGACCTTAAATGCGAGGATCACTCAGCAAGCAAGAGTTCACAGTCGAAACATGGCTAGAGGTAGAGTTCCGTTTAGCCATCAAGGATTTGAGCAACGAGTGAATGCTATTCCTCTTCGCTACAACAGTGCTGCCGAAAATGTGGCTTTTAATCGGGGATATGACGATCCAGCAAACGAAGCTGTGATTGGTTGGATAGATAGTCCTGGTCATTTAAAGAATATCAAAGGCAATTTCAATATGACTGGTATTGGCGTTGCCACTAATGCCCAAGGGGAAGTTTATCTGACACAAATTTTCTTGCGTACTCGATAGATGGAATTGTGGGTTTTTTAGACAATAATAGTGTAGTGTCGGTGACTCGTCGGCAGATACTGCATATATTATTGAGTGATTCATGACATTACAAGATTTCCAAGTTGGCGATCGCGACCTTAGTGACGCTGCTGTTGCCCAATATTTACAATCAGAGGCGATCGCTGTCGATACAGAAACGATGGGATTGTTACCCCAGCGCGATCGCCTGTGCTTAATTCAACTATGCAACCCAGAGGGTAAGGTAACTGCAATCCGTATAGCCAGAGGGCAAACCACAGCCCCAAATCTCAAAAAACTCCTAGAAGCAACAAACGTCCTCAAAGTTTTCCACTTCGCTCGGTTTGATGTGGCTACCTTGCGTCACCATCTGGATATTCAAGTCCAGCCAATTTTCTGCACCAAAATCGCCAGTAAGTTAGCCCGCACTTACACCAATCGCCACGGACTTAAAGATTTGGTGCATGAGTTGGAACAAGTAGAACTAGATAAAAGCGCTCAAAGTTCGGATTGGGGAAACGCTGCAAATTTGACTGAAGCACAACTCAGTTACGCCGCCAATGATGTCCGCTATTTACTCAGCGCCCAGCAAAAGTTAGTCGCCATGCTCAAACGCGAAGAACGCTGGGAACTAGCACAACAATGCTTTCAAGTCCTACCAACAATTGTTTCTCTAGATTTATTACAGTTCAAGGATTTGTTTGAACATTAAATTAATCACTAGTCACTAGTCATTAGTCAAATGTCCAAACCAATGACCAATGACCAATGATCAATGACTACTAAACTTCCTTCTTCTGATTCTCTAAATGATTTTGCATTCGAGAAACAACGTTGTAGTCATCCGCACCTGCGGGAGTTCTGGACTCAATAATTCCTTCGGTAGGGCCACCAATCGCCTTCCATGCAGCTAAACCACCCTTGAGTTCAGAGACGTGGTTAAAACCAGCCGAACGCAAGAGATTTACTGCTTGGGAGGTTTGCTCATCACCTGCACCATAAACATAAATATCACGGCTTTTTTCTAAGGACGATGAGGCTCTGTCTACTAAGTCCTCAATGGGCATTGCCATCGCACCCATAATATGTCCATTGTTATAGGTAGAGCGATCGCTTACATCTAATATTGTAAAAGCTGGTTCGCCCCACTCTAAACGAGATTTGAGTGCATGAACATCAGATTGTGGTTCAATGGGTGGTTGCTGAGGAATAATACGGCCTAATGGATTATTAGTCATAACCTAACTATTAACTGCTAATGGAATTAACAGCAATTTAGCTAACTTTATCCGCTCATTTTCTCTGGCTGTGGTATGAATATCGTCTATTTATCTCTTTTGGTAGACTAAAAATAATTCATCCTCAATTTTTCGTTTTAGTCTACTATCCAAGGCATATCTTAGACAATCTATTAGTAATTTATTAGCTGCAAAATATTGTTGTAATAGTCGAACCTGTTGCTGATTAAATTGCCAGTCATAACCAATATTACGATATTTAATTATTTTGCTTCTCAATTGCTGGTTCCATAATTTACCATTTTCATACCACCAATATACTACTTTTTCAATGTTACCTTCTGCGCTGGGTAATCCTTTTTTTAGCTTTTGTAATTCTTCTCTAAATTCAGCATCGTTAACTACATTAATAGCTTCATCAAAATTAATATTGAGAGCGTAGATATAATTAAAAGCATGAGCATGATGCAGATTTTGTTCAAAACCAAGTTCTAGCTCACTCACACAGTTCAGAGTACTAAAAAGCAACTGATCCAGAGCTAATTCAGAATTAAAAGATAGATTATTAAATAAATCTCCTGCTAACACATCATTGGCACTATGTGTAAAAGTGCAACTACAAATTATGTAAAAGGCACGAGCAGCAAATACTTGCTGTGAATTAACAACTTCACTAGTTTTTTGATTCAGCCAAGCTAAATAACTTTGAATCTTTTCATCAGCAGCTACAAGTTCATCAATTTTATCTTTCATTAATTGCAGTATTTCATCAGGGTTGTCTAGCATACTGACAATTAAAAATAATAAGTTATGCCAACGCTCCTCACCTATGTGGTTAATTAATAACTGCCAATTATAATTTTGAGCATCATCAACAATATATTTCGCAGTGAGATATTCTTGAAATGCCAAATGGGAAAAAGAATCAATGCCCCTAGCCCGTTCTACTAATAAACCATCTTGTGCTTCAATTCCTTGCAGAACAGCTATACTGTGCTGCTGTAAATCAATGGTATTTGATTGGTTGGATAAATAATCACATATTAGGTTTTGAATTTTATCTGAGGTAAAAAAATAATCTCCTTTCACAAAAGTATGGACAGCAAGGTAACAAAGCAGCTTTTTTTTATTTGCTAAATTTAAATGTGCATAGAAATCATCTCTTTTGATACCTCTAGTTTCATCCCATCTAGCCAGTAAAATATTCAGTGCCTGTTCATATAAGTTTGCTGGCTTATAGGGAAATTGCATCTTAACTCTAAATACTAGACACAAAAGATGTAATAAAATTGGTGTATTAGCTAATTCTCGGATACGCTGATTTTCTGGTAAGTTTAGTTGCTGGGTAAATATATTGCAAGTTGATTCACCTTCTTTGCTTGACAGATGAGCTACTGCCATAAACCATTGCCTGACAAAAAAATCTCTTTGTTGTTCTTGAAAATCTGCAATTTCTACCTCAGTGAAACCTTGAAATCTATATTTTTGGGCAGAAATTCGGCAAGTAATTACAAATTGATTTTTATAGAATGTCTGAATAAACTTGCGGATTTCTCTGATAACTTTATCTACATGAATCAATGGCACCTCATCTAAAGCATCAAGTAAAATTAGTGCTTTACCGCCAGCAAGTACTGCTAAAGTTGATTCTTCTTCAACTCCATTGCAACGAAATTCTTGAAGTAAGTACTGTAGAAGATTTAACTCACTCTCACGTTGAGTATCTTCAGCAAATTCCTTTAACCTAATAAAAATAGGTACTTGATTAGGTCGTAATTTACCATGATTACATTCCATTGCTAGATACTGTAAAAATGTTGTCTTACCAGACCCCGGTTTACCCAACAGCATCAACTTTGAATAGCGCGATATGGCATCTAACCCTGGTAATGCTCTTTGATGGTTTCCTTGTCCAAACCCCTGAAAGTTAGACTCAAGACACCAATCATTCATTAGGTCAGAAATTTCCCGCCACTGCTGACTGGTTATCTCCTCCAAAATACTCACAGGAGTGTAAATTTCACTTAAGGGAATTGCCTGAGCAATATCTAACATTTGTAGAGTACAGCACTGGTCTTGAATTTTCTCCTGACGCTTTTGGCGCACTTCCCTTACCAACACATCAAGGTCAATTCCTTTGGGTTGTAATGTAGTCTCTGATATTGCTTCTTCCGCTAAACCAACAACTTTTTGCCATGATAGTCCTAGTTGTTGGCAAATTTGCACAAAACAGCTGCGAGATACTGGCTCTCCCGCGAAAAACTTGGAGACTGGTTGACGTGTAATCCCTAACGCAGCTGCTAGTTTTTGTTGAGTCAAGGTTTTGTCGGTTAGGGCTGTTTTCGCGGCTCTAATACCTTCAGGCGAAGCTCTCAGTCCTTGGCTGGTCATACTCTCAGCTAAAATGTGTTATTAAATACGATTTTTTTGGTAGCTGCACGCAGACACACTCCGGACAAATACTCATATCTCCCCGTAGGTAGTTTTTTTATGAGTTAAATCAGAGTAGGCTATATCACGGATTTTTTGGATGGGATTGTTGCGTGGCTTTGTTTGGAAGCCAACTAGATTGATTTAGAGAAGTTCTACAAATTGGGAAACACACTGAAAACTATTAACTTCTCTCAACAGTGAAGATTTGTCATTTTAGCACGTAAGCAGAAAGACATACCAAGGTTATACAAAAGTCATACATTTTGTTTGCATAATCATGGCTGAACTTTTCATAAATTTAATGGAAAATTAGGTGTAGCTAAGTAATACAGAAATAATGTATTCCTGTCAGATATTGTCAGTCTACGTATTCACTAGAGGTAGACTTCAACCAACGCTCCTTACTAGAAGCGCTCATAACACAATCACCTTAACGGCTGTCTCTTGTGTAGGAGCATAACAAACAGCAAAACGCTAGATAAACAATAGGCTATAACAATCGCTGAAATAATATGGTGATGCTTTCCGCTACAAACCCCAAAATTCTTGTTGTAGATGACGATTTTGGAGTCCGTAACCTCATATATCGCTTTTTAAGTCGCAAATATCAAATAGAGTCTGCGGCAGACGGTAAAACAGCTTTGTCATTGTTTGAGCAATTCAACCCAGCCTTGGTGATTCTTGATTGGAATCTTCCCGATACTAGTGGCTATAGTCTTTGTCAAGAAATGCAGAGCCGTAATAACGTCTTGGTGATGATCTTGACTGGAAGAACAGAGGAAGCTGACAAAATTAAAATCCTGGCGGCTGGTGCTGATGACTTCATTACTAAGCCATTTAGTTTGGCTGAAATTGAAGTTCGTGTCCAAGCTCTTTTAAGACGTATCCGCTCTATCAAACCTTCTCCTTCACAACGTTTGATATTTAAGCAGCTAGCAATTAACCCAGAAGGGAGAGAGGTAACTCTTAACGATAAACCTCTTAATCTCACTGCTTTGGAGTTTAATATTCTCCATTTCTTAGCTAGTCATCCTGGTCAAGCTTGGAGCCGTCCTCAATTGATTCAGAAAATTTGGGGTTGTGACTATGTAGGAGATGGACGGGTGGTTGATGTACACATCGGACAGCTACGTAAGAAGCTAGAATCTGATACCAGTATACCGGAGTTTATTAAAACTGTTCGCGGTTACGGTTATAAGTTTGAAATACCAGAATCTACAGCAATTTAAGCCGGGAAAGCAAGAGTTTACCTGAATCAAAAAGTTAACTCACACATTTCTATCAGGGTGTGGCTATTTATAATTTGACTGTTTATTTACATCTTCTTTTTTGATACTTGCAATCAGGGTCTTCCAGATAAAAAACATCCAAAATGTAGAGTGCGTCAGTATGAATAATTTCTCGGCACAGCTAAGCTTTCTCTCATTGACGCACCCTACTAACTAAATCAGCAACGTATTCAAAATTATTTTTCCCAACCTAACCTTTGACTAACCAACTCAGCCGCTAATACGATCGCCTCCTGCATACTAGTAGCATCAGCAATACCTTTACCGGCAATATCAAAGGCTGTTCCGTGGTCTGGGGAAGTGCGGACAAAGGGTAAACCAATAGAGGTATTCACAGCACGGTCAAAGGCCATCAGTTTGACGGGAATTAAACCTTGGTCGTGATACAGTGCCAGGTAGGCATCAGCAGGGTGCTGCACAACTTTATTGCCATACCAAGCTTGACCAGGCTTAACCCACATCGTATCCGGGGGAATCGGCCCATCTAGCTGGAAATTAGGGCGTTTTTGTCGTTCTGACTTTAACCAAGGAATTAACCAATCCAGTTCTTCTGTTCCCAGTTGTCCTTGTTCGCCACTGTGGGGATTTAAACCAGCGATCGCAATTCTCCCACTAGTAATGCCAAAATCCTTCTCTAAACACTCCACCAACAAATCTAATTTTTGCGTCAGCAATTGCGGTGTTAGTGTATCCGCCACTTGACGTAAAGGTATATGGGTAGTGGCGAGTAACGCTCTTAGTGTCCAACCAGTGTAAGGCGATCGCGCGACAAATAACATCCCAAAGCGATCAACACCAGACTTTTGGGCTAGCAGTTCCGTTTGTCCTGGGTAATTATAGCCTGCGGCTTTCCATGCAGATTTAGCTATGGGGCCAGTCACAATTCCATCAAATTCACCCGCTAGGGTTTGGGCGATCGCATATTCCATATAAGCGAAACTGGCTGCACCACTAGCCGCGTTACCAGTTCCTACATTTATCTGTCCCGCAATTTCTTGATCAATAGTTACATCAATTATTTTTAATAAATTAGGATCAGCCAAAGGCGCTAAATTTTCAGTCAAGCTTAGTTGTTGATACGTCTTTATGAGTAAATTTTTATTACCTACTACAGTTAAGTCATAGTGATGACCGATTTCTAAATCAGCCAAAGCTTTTAAAATCACTTCTGTCCCGATTCCGCCAGGATCTCCCACTGTTAGAGCTAAACGTGGGCGATATTTTTCAGGTATATTTACTGTCTGATTTTGATTTAATTGGTACATATAAGTACTTTAGAGAAGAATTTTTTGCTTGATTCCATCTCCCAATAGTAGGGATTGACTATCAAACTAGTTTAAAATTGTTTACACAGGTCTAATCCAAATACAAGGGGCTAGGGATTAGAGGCTAGAAGAAGCAGGAGGGCAGAGAAGCAGATGAGGGAGAATGAACAAATTATCATTCAATACTCATTACTCAGCACTCATGAATTAGCACTTCTGACTCCTGTGCCTGGATAAGACCAAAAAATCAAAATTTATTCGTCAAGGAGAATCACATTAAATGAGCGGCGAACTTCTGAATGCAGCTTTGTTATCTTTCGGCTTAATCTTCGTAGGTTGGGCTTTGGGTGCTTTACTATTGAAAATCCAAGGCGCAGAAGAATAATTTATCTGTATTTGCCTGCTTTCAACAGATGAGAAACCTGAATCGCACTGGCAAAATAGCGTGTCCGGGTATTCCTCCGAAAAAGCAGGCTACGGCAGTCCACCCAGCGCTTCATCCCGCGTGTGTGGCTGCATTCACCGGAAAACTTTGTTTTAGCGATTTTTTCAGTATCAATTCTGTTCCTTAAAAACCATTAATTTTTATTTACAGATATAATTCTGTTAAGATTCTTTTCATAAAAGTTTAAAATTTGTTACAACCCTCATGACATTATTAATAGTCGGTGCCACTGGCACCTTAGGAAGACAAGTGGCTCGTCGAGCGATCGATGAGGGATATCAAGTGCGTTGTCTTGTCAGAAGCCCTAAAAGAGCAGCTTTTTTAAAAGAATGGGGAGCCGAACTCGTCAGAGGAGATTTATGTCAACCCCAGACTCTGGCAGAGGCGCTAGAAGGCGTAACAGCAGTAATTGATGCAGCTACTTCTCGCGCTACAGATTCGCTGACAATCAAGCAGGTGGACTGGGAAGGACAAATAGCCCTGATCCAGGCAGCAAAGGCGGCGAGTGTAGAACGTTTTATATTCTTCTCTATTATTGATGCCGATAAATATCCAGAAGTCCCACTGATGGAAATTAAACGGTGTACAGAATTATTTTTAGCTGAATCTGGGATAAATTACACTGTTCTGCGCTTGGCTGGCTTCATGCAGGGGTTAATCGGTCAGTATGGCATCCCCATTTTAGAAGGGCAACCTGTGTGGGTAACTGGCGCATCTTCCCCAGTCGCCTATATGGACACTTTAGACATTGCTAAGTTTGCTGTGCGGGCGTTGAGTGTGCCAGAAACAGAAAAACAAGCTTTTCCTGTAGTGGGTACTCGTGCCTGGAGTGCCGAAGAAATCATTAACTTATGTGAACGCTTATCTGGCAAAGAAGCAAAAGTAAGACGAATGCCCATCAACCTACTACGAGCTGTGCGCGGTCTGGCTAAGTTCTTTCAGTGGGGATGGAATATAGCCGACAGACTGGCATTTACCGAAGTTTTGGCTAGTGGTAGACCGCTAAATGCTTCAATGGACGAAGTTTACACAGTCTTTGGGTTAGAGAAAGAACAAAGTACTACTTTAGAAAGCTATTTACAAGAGTATTTCAGCCGGATTCTGAAAAAGCTCAAACAGTTAGATTACGAGAAAACTAAAACTAAAAAGCAGAAAGACAAAAAAACTCCTTTTAAAAAAGTCAATAGTTAATAGTCGCCAGTCAACAGTCAGTAATCAACAGTTTTTTACCATAGAGTATAGACTTTTGATGCCAAACTAATGACTGGTGATCCAAAATGTGTAACGATTACAAAAGACAAAGCGTCGCTTAAACTTGGATATTTGAGTGTGCCGAAAGTAGGCATTATATACAACGACATTAAACCGGTAGCCGGTCGTGTTGCTATCGAGTTAAAAGATAAGCTAACCACAGCCGGTTGGGATGTATCTATCACATCTAGTATCGGTGGCATATTGGGCTACTCTAATCCCGAAAGCCCCGTGTGCCACACACCAATTGACGGTTTGACACCCCCTGGTTTTGATTCAGAGATGAAGTTTGCCATAGTGCTGGGGGGTGATGGTACTGTTTTAGCCGCATCGCGTCAGGTAGCGCCTTGCGGTATCCCGATTTTGGCCATCAATACCGGACACATGGGGTTTTTAACGGAAACTTACCTAAATCAATTACCCCAAGCTATAGATCAGGCGATCGCCGGTGAGTATGAAATCGAAGAACGAGCCATGCTCACAGTCAAAGTGCTACGAGGGGAATCAGTACTTTGGGAGGCTCTATGCTTGAACGAAATGGTTTTGCATCGTGAACCATTAACGTCAATGTGTCATTTTGAGATTGCTGTAGGTCGTCATGCGCCAGTGGATATTGCCGCAGATGGGGTAATTGTTTCTACACCTACAGGCTCCACCGCTTACTCTTTAAGCGCAGGTGGGCCAGTTGTCACCCCCGGCGTACCTGCATTGCAGCTCGTTCCTATTTGTCCCCATTCTTTGGCTTCTAGGGCTTTAGTATTTCCTGATACTGAACCAGTCAATATTTACCCGGTGAATATTCCCCGGTTGGTGATGGTAGTTGATGGCAATGGGGGATGCTATATTTTTCCAGAAGATAGAGTATATCTAGAGCGATCGCCATACAGTGTCAAATTTATTCGCCTCCAACCACCAGAATTTTTCCGTATTTTGCGAGAAAAACTGGGTTGGGGTCTACCGCATATCGCCAAACCAACTTCAGTAGAATTACCTTAGTCAATAGTCAATAGTCAATAGTCAATAGTTATTCCCCTTTCCCCCACTCCCCATTTATTGCCTATACAATTAAACATCCTAATATCCCCAAATCTTATGATAGCTACTCATAGCCCGTGTGTTTTGGTGATCGAAACTGATGATAGCCTAGCGAATCAACTGTCTTTTGATTTACAAGAAGCTGGCTATGATGCTATTTTGGCGAGCGATGCGACTACTGGGTTACAATACTGTCGCGATCGCCAGCCTGCTTTAGTTGTATTGGACAGAATGCTGGCGGGTGAATCTGGTCTTTCTTTGTGCAAAAATCTCAGGAATACCGGAGTGCGATCGCCAGTATTAGTTTTAATGGCTAGGGACACAGTTGATGATCGGGTTGCTTGTCTAGAAGCAGGGGCTGATGATTATATTCTTAAACCTTATCGCCCAGAAGATTTTTTAAGACTGATTCGCCTCTACTTGAAACCAGATGTCGATACCACAGAACAGTTACGCTTTGGTGATTTGATTTTAGACCTAGCTAATCGCCGTGCTGTTTACAGTGGACGAAATGTCGAGTTAACAATGAAAGAATTTGAACTTTTAAAATACTTAATGGAACATCCCCGTGAAGTATTAACCCGCGAACAAATTCTCGAAAACGTCTGGGGTTACGATTTTATGGGTGAATCTAATGTTATAGAAGTGTATATTCGCTACTTACGCTTAAAAATTGAGGATGAAGGTCAAAAGCGTCTAATTCAAACGGTGCGAGGCGTTGGTTACGTCCTTAGAGAGTCCTAAAAATTTAACTTCGTAGTAATGCAAATTACATTCTATAATTAAGCACTCCCACTCTCTCACAGGTGGGATATTTGCTTTATGGCAGGTTATACCAATTCAACTAATGATTGCAACACATCTTTGGATGAAGAAGACGCGATTAATCGCGTCTCTACGGATGGTTATTTGTCGCATTCTTTTTTCAAATTGGTATTACATCCAAATTTATATGGTTTGTCAACCATCAACTGTCAACACGAAAAGATATGCAAGTCAAAACAAGGGCAGCTTAACCAGTCTCCTCAAGGTGCTAGAAAACATAACCGATAACCGTGGGCTTTTTCGTTTAATTTCTGTAAAATCGAAGTCTAAATTACAAAATTAAAAATTGTATGATGCGTTGGTTAAGTTTAATTCCGATGCTATTGAGTATTCTACTGATGGCTTGTTCTTCACAAACCACAGCCGAAACACCTACAGATACTGCTAGTCCTCCGCCTGCACTAGTAGTGAATTCTGGACAAACACTACCAATTTCAGCTAAAGCAACTGTTCCTAATGGCACAACTATTGAATTAGAAGTGGCAAAAACACAAGAACAGCAGCAAATGGGACTGATGTATCGGCCAGCTTTACCAGATAACAGGGGAATGCTGTTTTCTTTTCCTTCTCCACAACCAGCTAGATTTTGGATGAAGAATGTACCGGTTGCTTTAGATATGGTGTTTTTGCGAAAGGGCGTAGTGAAGTATATTCAGGCTGCTGCACCTCCTTGCTTGAGTGAGCCTTGTCCTACATATGGCCCTGACGTACTTATTGATGCAGTCATAGAGTTACGTGCAGGCAGGGCAGCTGAGTTAAATTTGCAGCCAGGCAATAGTATCAAAATTGAGTTTTTAAATAACCGTAATTAAAAGTGTTAAATCTCTCAATGGCTTGTATTCCAAGGTAAAACTGATTTTTACTTCATGATCTTTGCGTAAAAAAAACATCAAGTATACGTAAAATACAAATTCTGCGGTTACTATTTAGTATGATGTCAAACACAACGAAATTTATACACTCTCAAGTGCGATCGCAGCCTAGAGAAACTTTATGCAAAAAATCTTTCTTTTGGCATAAGTGTAACTAGTTGTTTGTAAGGCAGTATTAGCTATGGAATCTTTGCTACTAAAGGTGTATCTAAGTGACACACTAAAGTAAAAAAAGATAAAACCTATTTGACCAGAACAACTAACAGCTGGAAAATAAAGCATCTAGATGAAATGATGGCTAAGATTAGCTATAATTCTCTAGTTTTCATTAAAAAATAGCTGTGTTTGCAGAATTTTAAAAATTGCTCTAGTGATTATCCGGTCATCGTATATTCACGGGTGAAGTGATATTTGCAAAGTATAGGGAAAAGGGAAAACACTAAATGACGATTCAGACTAAACAAGGAGGTGAGTTACAGATGTCACCATCTACTTATTCAAGACTAATTCATTTTCTACAGGAAGATTTAGCAATTTCTGCGGCATCTTTGGCTGTGGCACTACGCCATCGAGAACAAGACCCAGGGCCTTTGCCTATGATTCTTTGGCAGTACGGTTTAATTAGCTTAGAACAGTTAGAAAAAATTTATGATTGGCTAGAAACAGCGTAAGCTATGAAGTTCTCGTTTAGGAGAATCAAGGTATGTTGCAACCACTCTGTCTTTTACCAAGACTGAGACACAAAAAGTTGGCTCCCGTAAGTTCTACTCATTTAAATACAAACAAACTAGAAGAGCGAGTTGAATGATTAACTCGCTCTTTTAATTTAGCTTTCATGAACTTTTTACACCATGACAGAGAAAAAAGGGACTAGAGAGAATTATTTCCTACCCAATACCCAATCCCCATTACCCCAATCCTTTTTAATCAGGAGTTGCAACTTGCTGATCATGATGATTGATTGACCAACGATGTTCTACTGATAGGGAAGAACCTAGACAAGAGTTTTCTAAGTGTTTTTGCTGGGCTGCTGCTTTTCTTAGTGTAATAATTAATTGATTTACTTGATGCCGCAAATCAGGGTTTTTACTGACTGCTGACATAGTTTGTCTTTCTAATAATTGGAGTATGAGTTCATAATGGATGGGTGAGGGTAGGGGAATTTGCTCCATGTAGTCAATTGGTGATGTTAAATTAAGCATTTTGTGATGCTTAGTAGTTGTATGTTATTAAGTTAATTTTTACACAATAAATAAATATTAACTATATTTTTTGACATTTAAATAGCTTTATAAAGTTTATTAGGGAACACCAAAGAATAAATTATTCCAAATTTATGGTTAGTAGGGTGCGTCAGTGCAAAAAAACCTAGCTGTACCAGGAAATTGTTCATGCTGAAGCACCCTACATATTAGATAATGGAATTAAAACACTCAGAAGTGTAGGTACTGGCAATTACACCATCCGCTAGAGTTGCGGTACCTACTTTTCTGGTTGTAAGAACAACTTTTAAACACCACGAGGGAATAGGTTGGCGATCGCTAATTCTGGATCTGGTTGTTTGACTAAAGACTCACCAATCAACACAGCACTAGCACCAGATTGGGATACTAAACTTAAATCTTCTGGGTTATGTAATCCTGACTCACTGACAACTAAAATATTTCGTTCTTGTAACTGGCTACCTCTGGCGGCTAAAAGTTGACAAGTAGTTTGTAAGTCTACAGAAAAATCTTCTAGATTGCGATTGTTAATTCCTACCAAAGATACACCATCTAAAGCTAATACACGGTCAAGTTCTTCCAGATTATGAACTTCAACCAAAGCTGCCATATTCAAAGCCTTGGCAATTTTGATGAAGTACTGTAAATCTTGATCACTAAGGATAGCGGCAATTAACAACACAGCATCTGCGCCTTGAATCCTTGCCAGATACATTTGATAAGGATAAATCACAAAATCCTTGCAAAGTAATGGTAAATCAACGGCGGCGCGGACTTTCGTTAAGTTGTCAAAACTGCCTTGAAAAAATTTTTCATCAGTTAAGACGGAAATACAACTAGCGCCACCTTGTTGGTAGGATAAGGCGATCGCTACTGGGTCAAAATCTTCCCGAAACACGCCTTTACTGGGTGAGGCCTTTTTGACTTCGGCAATTAACGCAGGTGTGGTTCTACCTTGTTTTAAGGCGGCGACAAAATCGCGGGTGGGTGGGGCGATACGTGCTTTTTTTTGCAATTCCAGCAAAGGCAACTTTTCCCGCATTTGGTCAACTTCTACTTCCTTTTGCCAAACGATTTCTTCCAAAATATGTTGTGGTTTGGCATCTGGTACAGCGACTTGGTAGCGCAATATCGATACATTGATAGCAGGATTTGGTTGTCGGCGACGGATTTGCATAAGGTTGTCAGTTGTCAGTGGTCAGTTGTCATTAGTCCATAGTCAATGGTCATTAGTTATAGCCGTGGACTATGGACTATGGACTGTTGACTAAACTAAACAATAGCTCGTTTATACGCTTCATCCAACACTTCGGATAATGTTGGGTGGGCGTGGACTAAATGGGCTAGGGTTTGGACGGTTTGACGGTTGGCGACGGCGGCGGATGCTTCGTGGATTAAGTCGGAGGCGTGTAAACCAAAGATATGTACGCCTAAAACTTCCCCTGTATCTTTGCGGTAGATGACTTTGGCTATACCGTCGGCTTCGTTTTCGGCTAAAGCTTTAGAATTGCCTTTGAAGTAACTTCTGCTGGTGGCGATTTCAAAACCTTCAGCTTGGCCTAATTCTTTAGCGCCTGTTTCTGTTAAGCCGACATAGCTAACTTCGGGATGGGTAAATGCGGCGGCGGGAATGCTGCGATAGTCTACTGTTCTTTCCCTACCGATGATATTTTCCACGGCGACAATGCCTTGGGCTGAAGCCGCGTGTGCCAGCATCATTTTGCCGTTGGCATCACCAATTGCCCACAAATGGGGTACTACTTCACCTGCTGATAACACTGCCATGCGATCATCTACAGGAATAAAGTTGCGGCGGTCGAGTTCCACACCAATGGATTCTAAACCCAGGTTTTTGGTGGCTGGGATGCGTCCTGTTGCTACTAGGCAAGCATCTACTTCAATGACATCGACAACTTCCTTGGTTTTGAAATCTGCCAATTCAATTACTACTGGCGAACCAGGAATAACTTTTTTGGCATATACACCAACTTTTGTTTCAATATCGCGGGGTGTAATTAGCACCCGTTCCGCGAGTTTGGCAATATCGCGGTCAAATCCTGGCATTAACTGGTCGAGGGCTTCAATCAAGGTGATTTCACAGCCCAAAGCTGAGTAAATATCCGAGAATTCTAAACCAATGTAACCACTACCAATAATGGCTACCCATTCAGGTAAGGTTTCTAACTTTACGCCTTGGTCGCTGGTGAATACGGTTTTGCCATCTACTTCAATACCTGGAGGTACGAAGGGGACAGAACCAGGGGAAAGGATAATATCTCTAGCGGTGATGGTTTTTTCACCACCATCGCCTGTGACGGTGACTTTTTGTGTCCCCGCGATTTTGCCCCAACCCCTGATGATATCGACTCCCAGACGTTTCAGGCTATTTGTTAAATCTCCTTGAATTTTGGAGACGAGATTATTGGCATGATTAGCGATCGCTTGGCGATCAAACTCCACATTACCAATTTGAATCCCCAGAGACTTCAGGTGATGGGCATCGCGTAATTCCCGCACACGTCCAGAAGCAGCCAACAGCGCCTTCGATGGAATACAACCCCGGTTGACACAGGTTCCCCCCATATCACCCGCCTCGATAATCGCCGTCTTTAAGCCACAACTTACCGCGTGTAGGGCTGCGCCATGTCCCCCTACACCAGCGCCTATTATGACTAAATCGTAATCAAATTCATGACTCACGTTAGTTTCCCCGTGTGCTTCGCCTCTCTATTTTCGACTTGTCTAGCCATCCTTGCAAGTCTTTGGAGGTGTGGAAGTTACTAAATTGGGGATTGGGGACTGGGGATTGGGTATTGTAGAGACGCGATTCATCGCGTCTATGAAACGATGAATCGCGTCACTAATGACCAATCTCCTAATTGCAATCAATGAGCGGAAAGCCTAAGCTTGATCTAAGATTTATCTACGCACAGGTTTTTGCAGGCGATCGCTCGATGTCTCTACCCCAAATCAGTGAATTTACAGTCCGTCGCTACGCTAATGCCAAATCTTTCCAACGTGGGGAGGCTTATTTTGAAGCGGGTGCTGTCATCACAATTACTCAGCGTGGTCAGCAATTGCAGGCAGAAGTTGAAGGAAATGAACGATTACCTTATCGTGTATCTCTCAATTTTGATGACAAGACTATCACTTCGGCGAAGTGTACTTGTGCTTACAACCTAGATGGCTGGTGTAAACACATTGTGGCGACGATGCTTGTATCTACAAGACAACCAGAAATTATTGAGCAACGTCCTACTTTAGAACAATTACTAGATCGTTTAGATCATGTCCAGACTCAAAGGCTTGTACAGGAATTGGTTGCCGAACAACCCCAACTAGTAGATGTGATTGATCAGCACGTTAGCTGGATGACTAATCCTGTAGCTAAACCTATATCTACTCAACCCGGACGGCAAGTAACTGTGAATTTGGCTTCCTTTCGCGGACAGGTTAAGCAAATTTTGCGGGAAGCAGTCCGCTACTTTGAGGAGGGGTACGAGGAAGACCCAATTACCGAAGATTTGTTTAGTTTGGTGCAGACTGCTTTAGAATTTTCTCAGCAAGGAGAAAGTAATAATGCGATCGCTATTCTTGAAGCCATTACCTCTACCTGTGCGGAAAATTGGGATGAGGTATCAGAATATGGCGCTGACAATGATGAAATTGCCTGGGAGTTAAATCTTGCTTGGTGTGAAGTTATTCTCTCCTCTGAACTGACATCAGCAGAAAAAGTTGATGTGCAAGTGAGTTTGGAAGCTTGGCAAGATGAATGGAATGCCGACTTCACTATGAGTTTAGATGCGTTGCGTCAAGGTTGGGATAATCCGCATTTGCTGCGGGTTCTCCAAGGTGATATCGCTGAAATGGGTGTATGGGAGAGAGAAGTTCCTAATTATGCCGATGATTTAGCACAAATTCGCCTCAAAATTCTCGAACGCCAGGAACGCTACCAAGAATATCTGTATTTAGCCCAAGCAGAGGGACAAACCCAAGAATATTTAACTATGTTGGGGCGTTTAGGTAGGGTAGAGGAAGCATTGGCGGCGGCGGAAATGCAGATGAGTTCCACGGAAGAGGCTTTTGCTTTAGCTAAAACCTTAGCGGAACAAGGTTCATTACCCGAAGCATTGGACATAGCCCAGGTTGGTTTTAAGTTACCGGGGAATTGTCGGTATGAATTAGGTATTTGGACAAGCGATTTAGCCGAAGCTGTGGGTAATCCAGAGATTTCTTTACTCGCACTCAAGGAAGCTTTTCAAGTTAAACCCTGCTTTGTTGATTATCAAAAAATGGCAGAATTAGCGGGGGAAAACTGGGAAAATGTCAAAACAGATTTATTAAGGATTATCCAGAGTTGTAAGACTTGGGGAATAGAATCAGCCAAGGTGGATGTATTTTTATATGAGGGACTGATTGAGGATGCGATCGCCACTGTTAGTGAACTCAGTTCCTATCATTCAGCTTTAATCCACCGAGTCATGGAAGCGGCCATATCACATAAGCCTGATTGGGTAATTACTAATGCCCGTCGCCGTGCTGAAAAAATTATGGATGAGGGTAAGGCAGAATATTATGGTGAAGCAGTGCAGTGGTTGAAAAAGGTACGTGCTGCTTACATACAATCTGGCAGACAAGCAGATTGGTCAAAATATCGGGAAAAGTTAATAGAAATCCACGCCCGTAAACGGAAATTGATGGGAATGTTCAAGGAACGGGGGATGGAGTGAAAAAGCAGGGGAGTATAAAATCACGGGAACATAGGGGAATCATCGCCGTCACTTATGGTACAAACCGTGACTCATTAGACTATATGATTAAAAAGATACATTTATTTAACAAAGCTTAAAGTTGCTTTATTATATTATTTACCAACAGGTGTGAGTTGAGTTTTGGAATTTAAAAAAGATGGCTACTGCTACATCTACTGTTTCTGAACGTGAATACCAAGCTGCGTTGACACGTCATTTAAATAAGTCTTACTACCAAGATGACCAGCAAGTTAAACTAATGAACTTGCAAGCAGAGGTAGACTCTCTGTTAGAACAATTACAAAATCTCAAAGAACAACGTTTAGCCGCTACTACCAAAGAAGAATAATTTTTTGATGGCGCGCCTTTATCATCTTTTTTTGGGAACACGCAACTTTCAACCATGAATCTTCACTTTCAAATTTAGCGATCGCCATCGATACTTGATAAAGATTGTGTGAAGACATCATAAAATAACCTTAACATTATCCAATCAATTTAGTAAATGGGGGTGGAAAAAGTTTTCCACCCCCATAATTTTGGCAATTAATTATCTGTATCTGGACTAGGCGCGGAATCATCAATTGTGTCTGCTTGGGGATAGAGTTGCTTTGTCAGACCTTGGATATAACTGAGGCTTGCTGTAGAGGGTTTTGCTTGTTCTTCTAACCAGGAGTTGGCTTTTGCTTCCCCCTGCTGGACTGTTAAAATCAAAGCCCCCCAAGCTTGGACGGCTTTTCTATTGGGGTTAACTTGCATTGCACCTACCACACGCCGCCATAATCGCCCTTTGTCTGCTTTTAACAAGATGGCTATTTCTTGTGCATTCTGTGGGGATGCGCTAAATACTTGCAACGCTTTTTCCCAACGACCATCAATTAAATCTGCAAGCACTTGTTCACTGGGACTAGCCCATGTTTTATCTGCTTGGGCTTTAGTTACTTCAGCGTGGAGGCGAATCAAGTCTAGTTGTGATTGGGCGGCGGCTGGTAAAGTATTTTTGCGTTGTTTTTTAATAGATGTTAACCACTCGAAAGCTGGTGACCATAAGCCATTGCGGCTAATTAACAGGGCGTTTTTGTAACCAGAGTCTTTCAAGACGGGGTTTTGTAGAGAAATTTCTTCCAGTTGAATAGGATTCAGGTATAAGTTTACAGATTTAACTTGGTAAACCTGTAGTTTTGGTTCTAAACCTATGGTTTGATCAACGACTAATTCTTTCGCGTTACTACCTGTAACTTGTTCCCATTTAGGAAGGTGTCCACTGGGACTAGTCCAAGATAACATCAGTTGTAAGTTGCTACGTTCTGGATTGTAATAGACGATTTGACCGTAAGTGATAGTCCCTGAACCGGAAGCCGAGTGATGATCTTGTTGTCGCTGTCCGCGCAAATTTAACCAGACACCTGCTGCTGGTGTTCCGTCTTCAAAGCGGTTAACTACATCTAAGGGTAAAGGATTGCTCACATCTTCATTTTCTGGTGTATCTTCTACCAAGGAAGCGATCGCATTCTGCCCACTTCCGGTAATCGCAAATGATTCTTCAGGGCCAGTAATTTGTAAACTATTTGCCAAGCGATAAAATTTTTCTGGTTGTGATTCGTATTTTAAATTTTCTAACTGATAAACCCTGAGTTCGACTATTTCCTTACAGTTGGCTACACAATCGGGACGCTGGCGCATAACTGGTAACAGAAATGATTTTTCCTCATCATCTAGAGGAATTGTTTCCCCTGGTATTTGTTGTTTTTGACTCAAGTTGACTTGGATTTGGGCGAGAGTTTGAGGATTTTCGCTGTTACCGGGGATGTGCGCCCACTCTGGGAGGAAATTATTCAGCCAGCTTACCTGTTCCGGGTTAAATATCCACAGAATCCCAATCCAGGTACAACTCAACACTAAGCCAGCACTTGTAAGTAAAATGGCGATCGCAATTATTGAAGATGGTTTATAAGATTTTGCTGGAGAAATCGCTTTCTGTATCTGGGTTTGATTAATTCCTCCATCACCTTCTTTTGGCAAATCGGTATTACCTAACTGTTGTTGCTGGATTTGAGGTTTCTTTGCTTCCAAATCAGAACCATTTTGCTTAGAAGATTTTGGCGTTAGCTTGCGCGAGCGATTTGCCATGTTATTTCTCTGTTAATTTCAGGTATTAATTTGTGTTTGTTTTTTCTTTTATACTCGCGCTTTGATTAGTTGCCTAGAAGTAAGTGGTTTAATTTTCTACACAAAAAGAATGAGTAGATATTTTTGGCGATCGCCTTTAGGTATTGCTTTGGCTACCCTGTTGGGTTTTCCGCAAAGTCAGGGTTGTTGTTGAGAGTACTTACGCAGCAGAATCATTTTAATCCCTGATAGGGATTTTAGAGGATTTTAACAATTAGTTGCGGCGCAGAATTACCCAGCGATCGCTGTTTCAATCCCTGATAGGGATTTTAGAGGGTTTTAACATGAGTATAAAAGCGCTTTCTCTTGCTATCCCGTTTCAATCCCTGATAGGGATTTTAGAGGGTTTTAACGTAACTATTAACTGCGCTCATTCCCTAGTACCAGTTTCAATCCCTGATAGGGATTTTAGAGGGTTTTAACTAAGCAAAGAGAGTGTCAAATAGCTGCCATTATAGTTTCAATCCCTGATAGGGATTTTAGAGGGTTTTAACCACTCAAGTAGCTTACTTCGCGCAAACGAAGCGCGTTTCAATCCCTGATAGGGATTTTAGAGGGTTTTAACCATTAGATAGTTTAGCTTTTAAGATTGAGGGGAGAAGTTTCAATCCCTGATAGGGATTTTAGAGGGTTTTAACTATTGATAATTAATTTAGGGGGCTTAGTCTTAGGTGTTTCAATCCCTGATAGGGATTTTAGAGGGTTTTAACCTTTTTTATTTTCTGTTTGTGATTAGTTGATTACGTTTCAATCCCTGATAGGGATTTTAGAGGGTTTTAACATGGAATGTTTTCCACAGTTGCCCCCGCCGGGAGGAGGTTTCAATCCCTGATAGGGATTTTAGAGGGTTTTAACTTTTGCAAGTCCTGTATTTGCACAGTACGATAGTGCGTTTCAATCCCTGATAGGGATTTTAGAGGGTTTTAACTTAAGTCTAAAGTACTTTTCTTGCTCTTCTTCTGGGGAGTTTCAATCCCTGATAGGGATTTTAGAGGGTTTTAACCTGAAGTCTGAAAAAGCAAAACCGGATTTCGCCGAGTCGGTTTCAATCCCTGATAGGGATTTTAGAGGGTTTTAACGTGGGAGTGATGGAAGATTTGTCGCTACTGTTTACAATCTGTTTCAATCCCTGATAGGGATTTTAGAGGGTTTTAACCCTTCCTCTATGAGCCACTCATCTGGCTCATCAGTAGTTTCAATCCCTGATAGGGATTTTAGAGGGTTTTAACCATTCAAATACTTTGGGCTGAATAAAGTACTTGTCCCGTTTCAATCCCTGATAGGGATTTTAGAGGGTTTTAACTCCAAACAGAGGTCGTTCTCTCCCCAAGCGTTAGTTCCGTTTCAATCCCTGATAGGGATTTTAGAGGGTTTTAACTAAGGGGCGGGATACAGGCGCTTCCACCACTTCGTTTCAATCCCTGATAGGGATTTTAGAGGGTTTTAACCTTGAGCGATTAGATCAGCAGAAACGTCACGCCATACCCTTACGTTTCAATCCCTGATAGGGATTTTAGAGGGTTTTAACGGTTATGAATCCTGAATTCTTTAACAGGAAACAAGTTTCAATCCCTGATAGGGATTTTAGAGGGTTTTAACCGCTTGGCTCTCAAAGCCTTGGTGTATTTGGTTTTCAAGGTTCAGTTGCGTCAACATGGAGCCAAGATAACTTTTCAGACATGGGATTGTCAAGAAGGGTATGGCAAAAATTAACTCAAAAGCTGTTATGGCAAAGGTTAGAGGTAATTGCGTCAACCCCAGTTTTAATGTTATGGGCTGCAACCTAATCAGGATGAGGTATAGAGGCAAAAAACTGAAGCTGTGCAGAAAAACATCTATGGGTTGACGCAATTTTTTAAAAATTAAAGGTGGTACGGATAGCACCGATGAAAATATCATTGTTGCTGGAAATATGACCAGGGTCGGTGACAAGAAAAAAGCCAGGGGTGATGGCGATGTTGTCGTTGACTAAATAGCGGTAAAAAACTTCGTAGTGAGTGGAATTGCCAGTATCTGGGGTGGGTATTAATACGCCGTTGTTTAATTTTGGTGGTAAGCCGTAGAGAAAACCAAATAAATCCCCTTTTCTGCCAAAGGGGTCATATATACCTAAAGAAACTGTATAGGTGCTGCTGAGAACAACTGCATCTGATTTGAGGGAATCTGTCACCATGACACCACCCCAAGCACCAAGGACTAGTTTATTAGTTAATTGCCATCTCATGCTAGCGTTGAGGGCGTGGATTTGCGAAGGTTCGTTAATTCCCCCTGAGGTATCGGCGTTACTACTACCAGTACCCGTATCTAAGTGACCATCGCTGGAATAAGCGTTGATATAAGCTAAACCTGTAATAAGTGAGGGGGTTGGCTTGTATAAAAACTGCAATCCTAAGGCGCTGTGATCTGCACCAAATAAACCTTGATTGCTGTCGCTGCTACCTCTTGTACCATAGGCGAATTGCAAACGGATTTCATCTGAAAGTAACCAGTCAAAGCCTAAACCAGCATCTAAGTTACCAATTCTCAAGATAGGGGTTGAACCTGCAAATGCAGATATTGCTCCTTGTCCTGCATCTGCATAGATGGAGTTAGGACTAAGTACGCTGCCTAAGCTAAATCCTACAGGTTTAAAGGTGAAAACAACGCGATCGCCTAAACCTGCAACTCGATATTCAACGGAGTTTATACTAACTTGATTGTCGTAATTTCCTTGCCAAGCTAATCTCGCCATGTTGGTATTGAAGGCTTGGAGGTTTTCAAAGCTATTATTAGCGGCGTTTCCTGATATTAGCCCGACGCGAAAACGGTCTTTTCCTGTGAAGGAGGAAGCTAGTTGTAATTGTGTCAGGTAAGTAAAAATTGTGTTGGCTTCTCCATCACCTGGACGATTCCCCCCAAAACCACCGGCTAGCCCGAAAATAGTTTGTCCTCCTAATACTACGTTAGGGGAAAACTGTTGAGCTTGGATATCAGCACTACGGGCTTCTAAAGCATCAACTCTACCTCTAGAAATGGCTAATTCTGTAGCAAATTCTTCTTGGAGTTTTCGTAATGTTTCTAAATCAGCATCGGTGATTTTATCTGTTAAGCCAGATGCAATTAATTGATTGATTTTATCTAAAGCAGCATTTAATCCAGCCGCAAATTCGTAACGTGTAATGGTGCGATCGCCTTTAAATGTACTATCAGGATAACCTGCTATAACTCCATAACGTTCTATTAAGGATTGCAAGGCAGCAAAAGCCCAATCACTTGGTTGTACATCAGATAATTGTGATACTGATGTCACCTGTGCCATATTTTGTTCAGGTGATGTTTGAGAGTAAATATCTGGATTAATCTGACTTTTCACATTATTTGGAAAAGTTAATGTGAAACCTAACCCCCTAACCCCCTTCTCTTGTATGGAAGTGCGAAAATTCAAAGCCTCTCTCCTTTTAGGGGAGAGGTTTGGAGAGGGGTTTTCCAGATCCAGTGAAAAGTCAGATGGATGAATAGAAACTTGTTCAGCTAAATATTGAGCATCTTTACTACTAACTTCAGAGGATAAGTTTTTGACATTAGATTCATCTGGCGATCGCCATTGATTTTTGACTATATCTTCCGCCAAAACTGGAACATTTAGCCCTAATAATACTGTGCCAGATAGTAGTAATAAGTTTATTTTATTTTGCATCACTCCTCACACCTGATCAAAATTAAAATTCTCAATAATTCGTTGTTAAAAAATAGAGGCATCAAAAATTTAATACTTTCACCAAATTTTAACAAAATCTAAAGTTTTAAATTCCCGACTTCTATCAAGCCGTAAGTGTTTTATTGGAATATTAAAAAATTAGCGATCGCGCGCTACACCTGTCGTCAAACTACCACGATAAGGAACACCTTCTTGTGGGCTTTCTCCATTCACAGCAAAAACTTCTATTTGAGTTATTTGACCGTTAGCATTAATTACGGAACCGCTAGCATTATTACCACTTAATCCTGCCCTATTAGACACGCCTGTATTGCCACCAATGTCAATTGTTCGCTGATCAAAATCTACGGAAATATCAACTGGAGAGTTAGGATTATTATCAGGAATAAACACAGCATTATTACCCTGTCTTCGGTAAAAAGTACCTGTAACAACTTGTGGGTTTGTAATCCTGACGGAAACTGATGGGCGAGGATTTAAATCACCTTCTGTACCATTGAGTGCATCGGCTAAAAATGTCCTGGTAAATCCTCTAAACCTGTCGGATTGTCTTCTCAAAGCGGCTAATGTTTCTATGCGTACAGCTTTGATTGTTTCTTGCACCGGAGTAGTTTCTTGAGCCACTAAATTTTCTTGTCCCGCACCTAGTCCAGAAGCGAGGGTGATACTTTTATAAAAGGCTGGCAAGTCAAATTCCTGAGGATTTCCCACTACACCATTTTTCACTGCTACTGTTTGACCACCAAGCAAAGTCACAATTTTTCTTCCTCTCTGATCTGTAATTTTAATATCTCCATCAGTTAGGGCAAAAACTTGTGTTTTTTTGCTTTCTTGATTATGTATGACCATCACTGCACTAGCTTTTTGTGCAGGTGCATATAAATCATTATTTTGGGTTAATTTTGTATTTTTATAATTAGTAATAACAGGGTAGTTAAGTTTGGCAATAGTGTTCTGCCCACTGGAGGTAATTGCTGGATTTGCTGCAAAAATAGTAATCTGACTTTCTGGTGTTTCTATTGCTGTTCCCACACTTCCCGGTGGACTCAAAATTAAAGCTGTGCCACTTTCCAATTTAAATATCATTTCATTCAGGGCAATCAGATTTCGCAACTTAAAGCGACGTAACCCTGGTTCAAAGCGAAAGATACTACTTTGGTCTACCCGAATGAGGGATTGATCATTAAAGAATAGTTGCGCTTCTGAACTGACACCCGTTTTTACTGCATCTTTAGGAACGACAACATCCTTGGGGCGTGCTGGGCGTTGAGTTTGGTTGTGTAGCAGCAGTTCTACAATCTTAGTAAGTTTGTAAACTTCGGCACGAGTCAGAAGCGGATCTGATTGAGCTAAAACGGGAGTTATCCAAGATACTGTAATCACTGTGCTAACCAGTAATTTTCGCTGTAACGACCAAATCTGCCCTTTCATCACGGTTTACCTTAAGTGATGTTAAATTTAGTGATGTTAAATCTACTGATAATGACTCGATTTAATACTACATAGTTTCATATTTATTGTTCTGTTTTGATATTAAGTTTAATTGCAAATTATATAGGCGTAAGCCTTGCCTTCGTTGCGTAGCTAAATTTTCAGACTTACGCACACAGGTTGTTTGTTAAGACTGGGTTTAAGGGTATAGGGGTGTAGGGGTTTTAAAAATTTATACCCCTGCACCTTCTGAATGATGAATTACCCTAGCCAGTCGCCGTACCCCTTCTTGAATTTGCTGTTCATTGAGTTCTGCATAGCCAAAGATAAATTCACTACCAGGGCTATCTTTTAAATACTGGGGATACGCTGCCCCGATACTGACACCGGAAAGAGCTGCACTCTGGACTATTTCATCATCGCTGATTTGAGTATCTATTTTTACCATGAGGTGCATTCCTGCATTTTCTCCGAGAATTTTTGCTCTATTGCCAAAATGAGAAAACAAAGACTGTACTAAAGTTTGCCTACGTTGGTTGTAAAGCGATCGCATCTTTCTTATATGTCGTTCCAGATGTCCTTCTGTAATAAAATCAGTCAGGGCATACTGTTCTAGTAAACTACATTGCCTATCTGCCAGCCATTTTGCACGGGCAAATATATTTACTAAATTCTGGGGTAAAACTAAATAACCCAAGCGCAAGGCGGGAAAAAGGACTTTAGAAAATGTCCCCACATAAATAACTGAGTTACCCTGATCTAATCCTTGTAAAGCTGGTATGGGACGCTCACCATAACGGTACTCACTATCATAGTCATCTTCAATAATTATCACCCCTGCTTTCTGCGCCCAAGCCAGTAACTCTAATCTGCGGGGAAGAGATAACACCGCACCTGTAGGGAATTGATGGGAGGGAGTGACATAAACTAGTTTAAGGTTAGGAATTATACCTGTTTTCAACTTATTGACTATTAGCCCTGATTGATCAACAGGAACAGGAAATAGACTAGCCCCTTGAGCTAAAAAAGCTCGTCTAGCACCTAAATAACCCGGTTCTTCTACAACAATTCCATCACCACGGTCAATTAATATACGTGTAATTAAATCAAGACCTTGCTGGGAACCACCGACAATAATGATTTGTTCTGCTTGACAATTAACGGCTCTAGAGCGTGAAAGATAAGCGGCGATCGCCTCCCTTAATGGTTGATATCCCAGGGAATTATCTGTATAGTCAAGCACACTTGGCTTGAGTTGGCAATGACGAGAGATTAACTTACGCCATAAATCTAGCGGGAACTTATCAAAAGCTGGTCGTCCATAACTAAAGCTAATTTCTACCGCTTGTTCTGGTATACGTAAAAACGCTTTATCATTCAAACTTTTACCATAAGCTGATAAAGGCACAGGTGAGTTATTTAGTTGTAATTTTGACTCAATTGGTGCAGTATTCAGTAATTCATCGGGAAGTTGACGACAAACAAACGTCCCCGAACCCACAATAGTTTCTAGATAACCTTCACTCAGCAATAACTCATAACCTTGAGTTACAGTAGCACGAGAAACACCGAGTAATTGAGCAAGCGATCGCGTAGATGGTAGTTTTTCCCCTGAAATTAACCGTCCTAACAAAATAGCTTGACGTAATTCTTCATAAACTTGGCGATGCAGAGGTAAAGGTGCGTCTGGGTCGATATTAATAGCAAAATCCATAAATCACACAAGTGGACTGGTCAGATAACTAAAAAGTGGCTCTTGTTTACTTCCACTTACCTGATTACTCTAACCGTATAGAGTAGAAATTTCCCATCATGACCCAACAAAAAGCCCCCAGCCAAAGAACTACAGTTAAACGCGTACCTAAAAGAGCTAACTACGAAAGTGAAACCATTTATCAAATTTTGGACGAAGGATTAGTCTGTCATGTAGGTTTTGTGGCTGATGGACAGCCTGTTGTGATTCCTACAGCCTATGGAAGAATAGACGATACATTATATATTCACGGGTCGCCTGCTAGCCGGATGTTAAAAACCCTGCAACAAAGTCTTGATATCTGCGTCACAGTCACCTTAATTGATGGGTTAGTCTTAGCGCGATCAGCGTTTCACCACTCCATGAACTATCGCTCAGTGGTAGTATTTGGTAAAGCCACACTAGTAGAAGATGCAGAGCAAAAATTAGCTGCTCTCAAAGCATTTACAGAACACGTTATTCTAGGGAGGTGGGAAGAAGTGCGATCGCCTAATCGTCAAGAATTAGCAGGAACTATAGTATTATCTCTACCCCTAACAGAAGCTTCCGCAAAAATCCGCACGGGTGAACCAATTGACGATGAAGCAGATTATCAAATACCAGTCTGGGCAGGACAAATTCCATTAAAATTAACTGCGGCTACACCTATAAATGATTCCCGCTTAGATTCAAGTATAGAATTACCTGTATATGTAAGGAAGTACACCAGACCACAAAAAGGTGCTGCGTGAAAGTTTGTAATTCGTAGTTTGTAGGGTGTGTTAGGCGCAAATTTCGATATTATTGGTCACGAAAAATACAATTTAAGCGCCTAACGCACCGTGTTATGGGCGGTGCGTTAGCCTAAAGGCGTCACACACCCTACTTAAAATTTATTTTATATATAGCCTCTCAGCACTTAATACTTACCATTTATGGCTAAACTTTTCGACCACATTACCAAAGAATTACAAGAATTTATTGCAGCCCAACACCTGTTTTTTGTAGCTTCTGCACCCCTGAGTCCTGATGGCCATGTGAATATGTCTCCCAAAGGACTAGACTGTTTTCGGATTCTTTCCCCCCATCAGGTAGCTTACCTAGATTTAACAGGTAGTGGTAATGAAACCTCAGCCCATCTCCAAGAAAACGGGCGAATCACCTTGATGTTTTGCGCTTTTGAAGGAGCGCCTCTAATTTTACGCCTCTATGGAAAAGGAGAGACAATTTTACCCAGTTCCCCTAATTGGGATTCCTTTTACTCATTATTTCCCCCAATCCCTGGAACTCGGCAAATTATAGTTGCAGACATTGACCGCGTGCAAACTTCTTGTGGTCTTGGTGTTCCACTGTATGAATATCAAGGACAAAGACAGGCTTTAGTTGATTGGGCAGAGAAAAAAGGAGTGCAAGGAGTTAATGACTATCGCAAGCAAAAAAATGTTGTAAGTATCGATGGTTTATCGACTCCACTCAGCAAATTATTTTAAGCAGCCTGAGAAAATCTCAGTAAATTAGGACTTACGCATAAAAACGAAAAATCAAGGGTTTGGACAAGGGTGTAGGGGTATAAGGAAATACGGTTCAGTTAAGAGAATGGTAGGTTGGGTGGAGCGATAGCGAAACCCAACAAAGTCTTGAGAATGTTGGGTTCCGTTCCTCCACCCAACCTACACCAGTCTAAGTTGTTGCCTTAACTTGTTTCGTAGTCACAGTTAAATCTGACTACAAAAAGTTATAGTTATTCCTAGTATTATTTGGTTTTACAAAATTCGTATCAAATTTAACTTAAGCGATCGCCTATTGGCAAGGCTACTAAATTATAATTAGCAAAAATACGCTATTTAAATATAAGAAAGCGATCGCCCCACAAAGAAGCGATCGCCTAATTTTTGATATAGTGATGGGACTATTTGATTACTCCCGAAACCGCCATAAATTCAGGCTCTACAATTTTGGGAGCAAAGAAACCTTTAGCATATATCTGAGGATTGCTTTGGGCAATTTGGGTATAGGATTGGCGTACCTGAGTATTAACTGCAACGGTTTTCACATCGTAAAGTTGCGTAGCGATTTTGGGATAGACACCTACACCAATAATCAATACCAAGAAGGAAACGGCAATAAATACTTCCCGGATACTGGCATCTCTGTATACAGCTTCCCCTGGTAAGAGACAGTCTGTACCAAAGCAAGCTGTTCCTTCATCTTCTTGGTTCTCGTAGGCACCATTGTTAATATTGCAACTGAGTTCTGCACCAGTGCCGTAAAACACTTGTCTCAACATAGACAGTAGATAAATCGGCGTTAAGATAACTCCTACTGCGGCGAGGAATACCATAACAGTGCAGAATGTTGGACTGTAAATGTCGCTAGTGGTGACACCAATAAATACCTTAAGTTCGCTGACAAAACCACTCATTCCTGGGAGTGCCAAAGATGCCATTGTGCCGGCAGTAAACAAAGCGAACACTTTGGGCATAGCTTGACCGATACCACCCAAATTATCCATCGCCATTGTATGGGTGCGATCGTATGTTACACCAGCCAGGAAGAACAACACCGCCGCAATCAAACCGTGGGAAAGCATTTGCAGCATAGCACCACTCACACCCACATCGGTGAAAGAGGCAATACCCAGCAGCACAAACCCCATGTGGGAAACGGAAGAATAAGCAAGGCGGCGCTTCATGTGAGTTTGAGCAAAGGAGTTCAAACCGCCATAGATAATATTGATTACACCCAAAGTTGCTAACACTGGTGCAAAGTAAATATGCGCGTCAGGCAGTAATTCCAAATTTAGGCGAATCAATCCGTAACCACCCATTTTTAGAAGTACGCCTGCCAAAATCATCGATACAGGTGCTGAAGCTTCACCGTGGGCATCAGGCAACCAGGTATGTAAGGGGAAAATCGCTAGTTTTACGCCAAAAGCAATTAGTAATCCAGCATAAAGTAATAACTCTAAAGCCAGAGGGTAGTTTTTTGCACCGAGTTCGACAATATCGAAAGTAGTATTATCGCCGTGGAGAGCCATTGCCAGCCCAGCGATTAAGATGAAAATTGAAGCTGCTGCTGTGTAAAGTAAGAACTTTGTCGCAGCGTAGCGGCGTTTCTGTCCGCCCCAAATCGAGACTAGCAAATACACAGGAACCAATTCCAGTTCCCACATAATGAAGAACAACAGCAAATCTTGGGCGACAAACACCCCAATTTGGGCAGAATACAACACCAACATTAAGAAATAAAACAGGCGAGGCTTGAGATTAACTTGCCATGCAGCCAACATGGAAAGAGTCGTCACAAATCCTGCCAGCAACACTAGTGGCATGGATATTCCATCGACTGAGACCGCCCAGCTAAAACCTATCTGAGGTACCCAATCATATTTCTCCACTAGTTGAAAAGTCGCACTGCTTGCATCGTAATGGTGCCAAAAGGTATAGCACATCAAAACAAAATCCGCGATTCCTACACCCAAGGCATACCATCGCACGAGCTTACCTTCTTTATCAGGCAGCAGGGGAATAAATGCAGAAGCAACGAGTGGTAGTAATATAATCGCGGTCAGCCAAGGAAATCCATCCGCCATCATGTTATTAAGCAAAAATACTTATTGGTGAATGAATCTATTCTATTAAACTTTGTAAACTTTTTCTTATAAATATTTACCGCAGTTTTCTATTGATAGAAGTTATTCAATAGTAAAAAATTGATGGGTATCATAGACAGTAAGATTTTCCCTAGCAAAATCATTAGATATTGATGCTGCAAGGTCATGATAAGTGGACGCAAAGATATAAGAGTACCAGGTGTTTGAATGCTTATACTCTTATGCCTCTGCGTCCATAGCAAGACTCAGGTTTTTTGTTTTCATACTTTGTTGCTATGTATTTAAAACCTCAAACCTACACCACCTTGAACAGAGACAGCTGCGCCGCCACCGTTACGATAAGCATCAAAGGCGATGATGGCATTACCAAACAGCACAGTATTACTGTTAGGAACGACATAATCGATGCCGGGTTGTAGGGCAAAACTAATTTTGTCACCGACAGGAGAAGCACTATTACCGCCAGTTAAAACTAATCCCGCGCCTAAGTAAGCATCTGTTTGCCAATTTAAAGGGAGGTCATAGGATACTGTAGGTACGACTGCGGTATTTTGTCCAACTAAAGCTTGAGCGCGAAAAGAAATTGGTGATTCTAGCAGTTTGTAGCGGAAAGCTAGCACCCCACCAACTTGGATACTATCGGTCAAACCAACAGTTGGTCCAACACCTACATAGCTACCATATGCAACTTGCGCTTGTGCTGGTTGAGTATTAATCACGAGACTTAAAGCAGAACTAGTTCCAACAATTGCCACTAAATAAGGTAAATACTTCATCACCCGACTCCTCACACCACATTGGATTTGCAAAGTTCCTTTAAATACCTATGTTATCGCTGATGTTGACCATAGGTCATGAGTAATATACCAGGGAGTAGGGAAAAGATGACATTTAGCAAGCATAGAAATTACGCAATTGATAACAAATAGGACTTACGCGTGAAAACGAAAGATCAAGACTTGGAAGAAGGGCGTAAGGGTATAGGGGTTTAGGGGTATAAATGTTTGAAACCTTTACACCCGGCCTCAACAGAAAATCTGGGTGCGTAAGTCCTAACAAACTCAAAAATTACTATCTCCGAATTTATTCTTACTCACCGTCAAGTACATTGTTTGCTATTAATTATCAATAGTTAAGATATTGTCGTTGACAATAGAAAATCAAATTCTCAAGCGATGTATGGAAGTTTGCACAAGTTTACGGTATATCCAATCTAAAAACCGGATTCTTAAGTATTCTGTTTATCATAAAAAGCCCTGGGGGTAACCTTACGGATACTATCCCCATGACTCTTGTCAATATTTATGATGCAATTGATACTAAATACAACCTCAAAAATTTGAGAATAATTTGCATCATATTTGAGATACTCTTGACAAAGAGTATCAATTTACTAGAGGATTCTGCTAATCTGGTTTTTGATTCATGATGAGGCAGTAAATGGGAATCCAAAATCTTTTTGCAGCAGGCGGCGTAGTCATGTGGCCTCTGTTAGGTTTTTCTGTGTTGGGAGTAGCATTGATTGTTGAGCGTGCCAGATTTTGGCTAAAAATCAACAATCGCCAACAGCGCGTAGTTAGAGATGTGTTGAACCTCTATCGGCTAGATAATGTCGTTGGCGCAATAGATAAACTCAGAAAAAATGTAGATTTACCACTAGCGCGTGTCTTTTTATCGGCTTTGGAGTTAGAAGAACCAACACCAGAGGAATTTCGCCTAGCCCTAGAAAGCGAAGCTCAAGCCGAAATCCCCGTACTCAAGCGATTTCAAAATATTTTCGACACAATTATCGGTTTAGCACCGCTCTTAGGTTTGCTGGGTACAGTCTTAGGTTTGATTACTTCCTTCGCTTCTTTAGATATTGGTGATGTGGGAGGGACAAAAACCGCAGGTGTGACGGCGGGGATCAGCGAAGCTCTAGTATCTACAGCAGCAGGATTGGTAGTGGCAATATTCACACTGTTTTTTGCTAACTCCTTTCGGGGACTTTACACCAGACAGATGGCACTATTTCAGGAGTATGGTGGTCAATTAGAATTACTTTACCGCCGCCGCTACGAAAGAGGAGAGAGAACCTATGCGTCTACAAGATGAGCCAGATATTCCAGCACAGATCAACATTGTGCCGATGATCGATGTGATTTTTGCAATTTTGACATTTTTTATCATGTCTACGCTGTTTTTAACTCGTTCAGAAGGCTTGCCAGTTAATTTACCAAAAGCGGCAACGGCAAAACAACAGCAAGTACCTGCAAAGATTACGATCACGGTAGATGAACAAGGGGCGGTTAGCTTGAATCGTCAACCGATTCTAGTTGATGCTGTGGCGGGACAATTGCGTAACCTAGTTGGTGCTAACCAGGAAGCCCTAGTAGTTATTAATGCTGATGAAAGAGTAGGACATGGTAAGGTAGTGGCCATCATGGATCAAGTACGTCAGGTACAGGGAGCAAAATTAGCGATCGCCACTCAAAAACGTTAAGGCTAATTCATAATTTACGCCTAATGTGAATTAAGAAAAAAGGCGGGAGAAGTAAGAAGATGAAA
>NZ_CAWUDJ010000032.1:0-82510 GCF_963920875.1 Anabaena sp. CCY 9910
AGTATCAAATTGTACCTAGCTAAATCAATTCATCCCCTTATTCAGCAACGCCGAAAATACATAAATTCCAATATCAGCTAATTCACTTTCATCTCTGAGTAAATTAGGCCAGTAAGAGCCATTCTCATGTTTCCAACAATCCTCGCTAGAATTTATACCGTGAATAAATATAATGTTGAGGCCATTTTTCGCTTTTCTTGTCCATTGCCCTTGCATCATATTGATTCAATCCTTATTTAATACTGAAGCACACTTTTATATCAGGCTTACTCAATCTAAAAATCAATTTAATTCTTTTTTTTTGATTCCATACCAAGTACACGACTAGTCCGCCATGCGACAATAGCTGCGATCGCTACCGACACCAGCATACTCACCATGACAATTAATCTCTCAACACCTTTGGCTTCTTCAACGTCTGTTTGTCTCTGACGCTCTTTTGCTTCAGCAGTGCGTAAAATATTAGATAACTTTTCTGAAAGCTGATCTAGCTGCATAGCTGTCTCGCCACGCATAATTTCCAGCAACTTTGCTTTGACTACAGCCGCCTGTTGGGGTGGTATGGGCTGCTGAATTTCAGCGACTACACTATGTATTTGCTTAACGTAAGAGCTTAAATAATAGTCACAGTCTTGTAATAAAGCGGTTAAGTTCTCACCTGTTGCTGCTAAATCTTTGGGATTGCTAGTGATAAACATGGCAATTTTCGCTTCCCCTGTTTCAGCTTGTTTGACATTTCTCAAAAACTCGGATTTTTGTATTGGTAAGCGTTGAGAATCCTCTAAAAATACCACGATGTTAGAGCTATGCAGTTGCGCCCTAACAACCGCATCGTTGTAATCGTTTAATAACTGTCTTTCTTCTTGAGCTTGATTAAATATTCTAGCTTCTCTACCTCGGTAGTAGTTAGCTATGGTTAATCCAGTTAGAAAGCCAAAAAAGCCAAGTCCAATAGTTATAAAGTAGCCATAAGCAATCTTTTGTTCAAGAGTCCAAGATTTAGTAAGAAAATTCTCTTTGATCCATTTATCATTAAATACTTTTTTGTATATCAAGTTACGGACATATAACACATTGTTCTCGGTGCGTATAATACCAGAAAGTTTAAGATGAGACTTAAAAATAGACTGTTCTTCATCATGAATGAAATGTTTACCTCGATAAATATTTTCATAAATTTTAAGCACACTATTTTGATCTGGCGCACGTCTAGTTAACATATCATGTACGAACTGTAAATTATTATCTTGCTTGCTCCTAACACCAAAAAATATAGTTCTAACAATCCTATCTATATCTGCCTCACTAAAGTAAAAGTAAAATGTAGTAGAAGAATCAAAAGAATTATTGTTCTTTTTCCCTTTGTGTTTTTCTATAACAAAATCTTCTTTTAACTCTGCTAATATTGCACTAAATAAGCGCTGTGTTAAATAAGGGTGTCCTCCTGTCCACTTTAGTACCCATTGCAAAACTTGTTGCGCCTCATTTATCGGCAACCCTAATCTATCAGCTAGGGGTAAAGCCTCTTCAAAAGTAAAATCAGTTAAATCAATACGGTGTCCAATATTAAACGGTGTGCGTTTAGGATCGCGAATTAACTCTCTAGGAGTTGCTACTCCCAGCAGTACAAATGAAAGACGCTGAAACTCAGGATTTGTTGCTCTAGCCCCATAAAGATAACGAATTACGATGAAAAAATCATCAGTAAATTCTAAGCTAAGGGTCGAGTCAATTTCATCCACAAAAATTACTACCTGCCCATCTATTTCAGTTAACAAAACTTGCTCAAAAAATAATGTCAGCCGTTGCGAAAACCCAAGATACTGATGTTCTAGCCACCAACTAATTGCATCTGTCTTTAGCGTTAGTTGGTCTTCAATCTTTACTAACAAACCAAAATACCATTGTTCTGCTGTAACTTGTGTTCCAAATTCCTGAAGGTCAATAATAACTGAAGTAATTTCTTCTTGAGTCAATGTTTGAGATGTGCGAACCATCAAACTAGACTTACCCATCTGACGCGGTGTAAGAACATAAGCAAAAGTTGCTGTTCTGCATAAATTCAGCAATTCCTCATCAGCCTGACGGGAAATATAAATTCCACCACCAGCCTGCACAGTTCCGCCGACAGTATAAACGCTTGGGTCAGTCACAAAGGTTCTCCCGAAAATAATCAGCGTACAGTTGGCAACGAGGCATCACCACTCGTCCTTCTCGACGCACAAGACCAGCACCCCGCAGACGAAAGAAAACACGTTCATCCTCACAAGCATTTTGACGAATTACTTGTCGCATTCCTTGTACTAACTCAGTTTTATTGTGCAATCGGAATAGATGATTACGTAAATGATTACCAAATGGGCCATTATCAGCAGTAGCATTAACAAACAGTTCATTACTAGAGAGGCGCTGGCTGGCAACCGTGTATAATGCCAGCCTGACTAAATAAGGATGTCCACTAAGTAATGCTATTAATTGCCGTTCTTCGTTAAAGTTGAGGGGTGAACCATGACGGTGGTTGAGTTCGGCTACCTGTTGGGCTGTAAAATCTTCTAAATCTATTACCACTCCGACATTAAAAGGTGATTGGTTAAGATTATCAATTAACTGGTAAGGTTCAGTGGATGTTACTAGTGCCAAATCTAGTTTTTTCCAAATAGGGGTAGTTGCACGGCTATTGTGCCAGCTTCTAAGCATTCCAAAAAAATCAGACCGAAATTCGCTATCAAAAACACTTTCTACTTCATCCATTGCTAACACTAAAGGCTGTCCAAAATCCTTGAGGAGATACCGTCCTACATAGCGAGTACAACGCTGGCTATTACCTAAAGGCATTTGCCAATAGTCATCTACTTTATCTGCCATTTCTAATTCATCAGTTAACCAGGAGCAGAATTGGCGAAAGAATTTGTCAGCATCATTTAAAGTGGCCTTGTCAAATAATTGAAAATCTAAAAACGCTACTCGCTTACCTGCGTTCACAGCCACATCAGCAGTACGAATTAATAAAGAACTTTTGCCCATCTGCCGAGGGCCTTTAATAGTAATAGTCACACCCTGCCTTCTAATCGCTTCCAAGGCAATAGGGTCTGATGACCTCTCCACGTAAAATTTAGAATCACACTCCATTGTTCCTTCTGGCATTTCCAGCGAAACTGGTTGTGCTGAAGGAAAAGGTCGAGGTAGTAGTGAGAGTTGACTTTGAAGGATTTCAGCTTTTGCTTGCACTGCACCTATACTTAACTGACCACCACAGATAGCCTGACTTAATTCTGTAATCAGGCGTGGTGTATCCTCTTGCCCTTGCCAAAATGCCCAGTTAATATCATTTAAGTAAGCACTCAGAGGATACTGAAACGGCTGCCGATATTCTAAGCGTACTGGTAGAATCGCAGGTTTGCCTCCCTGTAATTGCGCTAAATTATGCGCCATTTTAATTTCTGCCTCTACCATCTCGCTATGAACTGACTGTGCTGACAAGAAGGTGATGAGAAAATCTGCTTGGCGAATCTCTGTTTCAATACGTTCGGCCCAACGTGTACCCACTAACATGATTTGGTCGATAAATACCTGATGCTGCTTTGCTAAAGACTGAAAAACTTGCAGTGCTACTGTTTCATCAGGAATTACATTACGCTTGTAACTGATGAAGATACGTTTAGTTTGCGATCGCTTCTGTTGGTCAAGTGATGGAGTCGAATTGTCTGCTGTAGATTGCTGACTTAGATAAATATTGTAAACATCGCCGCCTATACGCTCTGCCTTCACAGACTCAGCATTAATCAACCCTCCACCAAACTGAGAATTGGCTGCATTGTTATTGGTGATTTGCTTTGGTTCCTGGGAGTCCGGCATGGGTCAGTTTTGGCATACTTAAGCGTTGTTATTGTAAATACTATCACCTTTGTTTTTTAAAATCGGGACGGTATCAGCAGTAGCTCAAAAAAATTTTGGAATTGGTGAGCGCTGACAGCATTGCACCAAATACTCAGCTTACTCCTGATTTCTTAAAGATTGCGCTGCGAGGTAGACTTTAGTCCATTCACCCATAACTTGATGAGTTTTGAGTTCCAACTCCTTAGCTATAACTTCTATGGAGTTGCCGGCTTTCCGCAAATCCAATATTTGCCGTCCAATGGGGGTTAAGTTCTCATAGAGTTCCTGCCATTGATTTTGTGTCAAACCCAAGTTATTCTCTTGCAAGGAAATTGCCAGCCAGTTATCTACGAGTTCTGGTTTACCCTTGAGGGCAAAAACGCGTACTGCATGGTAGCTGATTTTTTCTCGCAGTCGATAGATTTCTTTGATTGGTTTGCCTAATTTCTTGGCGATTTCATCTTGGGTTTTACCTTGCAGGTAAAGTTTGAGCCACTCTACGGCTTCTGTCCCCAGATTTTCTTGTAGGAATTTGGCAAATTCTTGTTGTACTGGCTGCCGCAGTGCTTGCTGTTCTTCTATTTGCTGTGCTTCTTGATATTCAGCGATCGCCTGATTATCTACCAGGTTAATGCGATTGTCGCTATCGTCTGTCAGCACTTCTTCGGAAACTAGCCTCACTAAGTCACTACCAGGGACTTGGGTTAATCCACCACGTTGAGAACGGCGGAGGTAGTTGACAAAACGATAGACTAACAACGGCTGATTGCGGACTGGTCGTAAACAATACTCTTCCACTGTGGCAAATAGCAAAGTATCTTTGAGTCGCTTATCTAAAGCAATTTTTGCGATGTACGCCATTTGCTGTTGGATATAAGTATCATTTTGCAATAGTTCTTGTATTACTTCTTGTAATACGTCAAGCACACCCCTTTGGTTATCGTGGTTTAGAGCAATCGAGGCTTGAAGTTTATTCCGTAATGTGGCTAAACTCCCTAACCGTGTGATCAGGTTACGATATGCACGTTCTCGACCCACACCCAAGTAGCGTTGACTTAAAATTTTCCAGCGATATTCCATCGCTTGCTTGGCAATCTCAAGTTCTTTAGGGTTGAATAGATCCAACCGTTCTGAATCACGACCTAACAACCAGAGAATAATACTTTCTCTAGTCACTGCATTTTGTTCTGGACATTCCGCAACTAACTGCTTACGCCAAGATTCGGCTAGTTTGTTTGCTTCTGGTGCTATAGAAAAGTTGTATTCTCTATATTCACTAACAGCAGTGGATACTTGCGCTGCTGTCATGGTTAATGCTCTAAAACGAGCGTTTGCGATTGCCTGTTCTTGAGATGCTACAATCTGGGCATCGTTGAAATTAAATTGTTTTTTAATGCCTTCTGGCATTATATCATTATTACCAAAAACAGATTGGTTTTGATTACCCTGAATAACACTAACTTGATCATTTGAGAAGCTATCTGCTGTATCGGCAATAATTACTCCTCTTTGCTTCAAGATAAGTCTCTCTTTTTGAGAGAGTCCCAAAGTTGCTGTAGTCAAAATAGCGTGGGACAAGTTAGCAGTGGTTAAATTTTTTACATCCAAAAGATAGGCAGATGTGAAGTTAACATGACTTAAGTTCGCATTTCTTAGGTTAGTATTATACAAATTAGCACCAAAAAGATTTGCATTACTCAAATTAGCATTAGTTAAGTCAGCACCATTTAGATCGGCATGACTCAAATCAGCATTTCTCAAATCTGCACCACACAAGTTGACACTGCTGAGATTGGCATTATCTAAATTAACATGGCTTAGATTACTATTGCTGAGATTTGCATTGCTGAAGTTTGCGTTGCTGAGATTATCTTCGCTAAGGTCTTCATTGCTTAAGTCTGCACCGATATAATCCTCTGCTATACTAAGACCAGCAACCTTGGCTAATTCAGACAGCTTTAATGATGGTTGACTCTCAATCTCAAAGAAAAGCTTACCAAGTTCTTCGGAAGAAAGATGCTGGTTCATATCTGAATAACTACCTTGCTTACATAATTTTCTAATTCAGATTTTAAATACTTCAATAATAGCCCAATTTTAGTTTCCTTCTGTTTTTTATTTGTTCCATCATCTAAATCTATTATTGCTATATTAATTCTGTTGATACTAATTTTAAAATAAGCGTTGATTTCAGAAGCCACATTTAAATCTAATAATTCTAAAATACCTAAAACTTCATTTTTGATATTTCCATATAATATTTCTAGTTGATTTTCACTTTTTGATTCATTCTTTATGCTAAATTGCCAGCTAGGTAAACTTCCTACTGCCATCCCTTCCCAATTATTATTCTCATTTATAAGATTTTCGCGTCTATTTAATGGCATCTTACCATTTTGAAAATCTAAATTTAATTCACCATTCTTGATTCCATATTTGATATCTGTAGTTTTGTTCTTCAATCTTAATAGCGGATTAAAGTTCGGAATATTTATTTCGGGTGCGCCAAATGAAATGCTTAATTTAATGCAAACTTCTTTGGGAAGTGAATGTTCATAAACATCTACTTGAATCAAAACCAATTTTCCCTCAAACTTGTGTTCATCGTGAACTAGTTTTGTTTTAATTGCTTTTACGGGTGAGTGTTCATGTTTATATAATATAGAATCCTCAGTAGATTTCAATTGTTCTTCAATTGCATTTAACCTGTCGTCAAGCTCCTTAAGTCTACATTCTTCTTCCTGAAGTTGATGTTCATATTGAAATTTGCGAGTTGGGTCTGTTTCAATCACCAAGGCCATTCGTATATTTGCAACTTTCCGATTTTGGAGGTTATATGCTTTTTCGAGTGAGTCTCTGAAACAGAGAGATCGCTCTGTTTGGTTCTGTGATTGGACTAAATTACCTGAAGTTGCCGTCTGCTGCTCAAAGTGAATGTTGTAGATGTCATCGCCAATTCGCCCAGCATTCACTGTGTCAGCATTAATCAACCCACCACCAAACTGTGAACCTCGTAGATCATTATTAGAAACTTTTTTAGGGTCTTGGGAGTCCGGCATGGGTCAGCTTGGGAAGTCTTCAGTGTTGTTGTTTTGAATGTTACCACCAATTTGCTGTGCATCAACATTAATCGCATCCACCATGCCACCTGCAAACTGAGAATTTATTATATTGGTGTTAGAAACTTTCCTTGGATTTTCTGCTAGTGCTTTTTGAACTGATTCTTGTTGTTCCACTATGTCAAACAGACGATTAATTTGTGCTTCTTGCCTAACAATTACTGCATCTTTATCTTCAAGTCTTGCTTGGTACTGTGCTTCCAATGCCTTAAGCGCAAAGTCGTATCCTTGCATGAAGTCATTATGAATTTTGGCTTTGTCTGCTTCAGGGTCAACAGCCACTCTGACTACTAAAATGCCATTTCTTTTCTCAATGCTTTGGACATCCAATTGTGCGCCTTGGTTTTCGACTTCTACTTTTTTGAAGGAGTAGGCGAAAGCGTCCCAATCGATACCATTGCGAAAGATTAGGTCTACTGTTTCTAGAGATTTTTGGAACAGTTTAGTAAATTCTCCAGGGGCAAAATTACCACTGCTGGGGCGGCGTTCTTGTTGACCTTGGCGAAGGTAGATATAGTCACAAATTACATCGCTGAAATTAGTGTCATTATTAATGTGCCAATCTTCTATACAAGCTCCTGTCAGGTTAGCTGTGCAAAAATTTGTTCCTAATGCTTGAATTTTCTTAAGATTAGCTCCTCCCAGATCAACAGATGTTAAGTCAAATTCATTTAGGTCAAGTCCACTAAGATTAGAGTAACTGAGATTAGCATGGCTGAAGTTAACCCTGTTGAGTTTAGCTGTGTTCAGATTTAATCTACTAAGATTAGCTCTGCTCAGATTTGTTTCTATCAAAACTGTTCCACTAAAATTAGCTTGATTTAAGTTAACTTCTATCAAAATAGCTTTACTTAGATTTGCCCCGCTAAGATCAGCACTGCTAAGATCAGCACCAGTAAAATCTGTTCCAATTAAGTTAGCTCTGCTTAAGTTACTTTTAACAAGTACAGCCTTACTTAAATTTGCGCCACTAAGGTTAGCCCTACTGAGATTAGCCTGACTCAAGTTTGCTTCACTCAGGTCAACTTTACTCAAATCTGCTTCATTAAGGTTAATTTTGCTCAAATCGGCATTACTTAGTTCGGGAATTATGTGAGGATTTTCTGCTCTCCACTTATTCCAAACTGTTAGTATACCTTGTTTTAGCAAAATTACGTGTTCATCATTAGCCATTTAACAAAATTTTTTTAAGCTACATATACTGAAATTTAATAAAGTAGCCAACAAACTACTCTGCATCCTGCCACCCGTCGATTGATGCCAGCAGTATATTAATCAAAGGATTGTCGATTAGCTCTTTAAAAGCTTCGGTTCCCGCTGCCTTCAACGCACCTATTACCCGTGCTTTCAAAGTTGGGTTACTCTCAATCTCATCAACTGCCTTAGCCACAACCGTCATCTTCTCCGATGTGGTAGTCGTGGGGTATGTTCGGCTCAGTTGGTTGAGAAGCTGCTGAATGTCGGCTGCGGCTTGGGCGAGGTTCTGTTTTTGTTCAGGGTTGTAGTTGGTGATGTTGCCGCCGATTTGTCCTGCGTTTACAGTGTCGGCGTTGACTAGTCCACCACCGAATTGAGCGCCTTGTAAGTTGTTGTTGAATACTTGTTTTGAGCTATCTGGCATTATGGTATCTCCTTGGTTTTGATAAGTCTGAGCATAGAAGCTGGGGCGTTGCAGTGCTGTCACTACCATATTTTGTAAATCAGCAATTCTATTATCCTTTTCGGCAATCAATTGTTGAACTTCCTGTTCTGCCAGAGCTTTTAGCTGATTATACATGGCGAAATACTCTGCACTCAGTTGGGACTTATCTGCGGCGATCGCAGTTTTGGCACGCAGCAAAAACTTGTCCTCACCACGTACTTCCATACCAACAATTTGCAAATCTGCCTCTGGGTGATTTTCGGCTAACTGTTTGAACGAGATGGCGATCGCTCTGGGGTCAACACCTTGACTATGGTACAAGTCGAGTGTATCGAAGATTGGTTTGATAAAATCTCCAAACTCACCATCTGCAAATACCTCTTGTCTATTGTCAGGTTTGCGATGAGGGTCTGGGTTATCTGGAGTAGGCAGGCGCATATACACGTATTCACAGCGCACTCCGTCAAACTTGGTATCAGTGGTAATGTTCCAGTCTTCAATATATGCCCCTGTGAGAGTTGCGCCTGTAAAGTCTGTGCCGTCGAGTTGGGTTTGTACTAACTTGGCTCTGGTCAGGTCTGCATCTTGTAGTTTAGCGTGGCTTAAGTCTGCGCCAATAAAGCTGGCATCTGCTAAGTTAGCTCCTTGTAAGTTGATTCCCTGTAGGTTTTGGCGATCAAGGTTCTTTTGTATTAAATAACCTGTGGTGAGTAAATCACGTATTTTTGAATCAGCTAAATAACTTTCTTCAAGAAGAGAAGTGTGAAGTTTTTGGCTACCCAGCCAGTAACATCCTGTTAAATCAGCTTTCCTAAAATTAGTACTTTTAAGTAAAGACGATTTGAAATTAGCATTTGTTAAAATTGCCCCACGAAAAGATGTAGCCCCTAAAGTTGTAAAATTTAAGCCTAAAGTACGAATCCACTCAAAGATACTGGCTCCTTTAACTGTTTCGCAAGCAATGTAACTGCCTAAAATTGATGAAATTGATGATATTACTAGACATGGTATTAATAAATCTAAATTTATTTTTTGAGTTTTATGTAATAAAAAAGATGTAAGTATAACAATAAATAAACTGACGATCGCATTTATTAACTTAGGTATATTATCAATAGTCACTACAGCTATAACATTCGATAAACTTGAGGCTATTAGACTAACTGTAACTAAAGATAATGCTGCTGTTCCCAAGAAAAAAGAAACTCCTATTTTAGCAATTTCTTCTGAAAAAAATAAGCCTAAAGCTAAAAATGGACTTAAGAACACAAAACCTTGTTTTAATCCTGAGATAAACCCTTTATTGTAAACGTTAATTAAGAATATTATTACATCAATTACAACTATAGTTATAGACAATATACTTAATATTTTATTTTCTGTATTAAAATTATTTTTATAAAGTAGAATTGGAAAATAAATTATTAAAGCTGTAATAGCTGAAGTAATACCAGTAATAATATTGAACAGAATTGAAAATAAATATATAATTATGAGCCAATGAAATTCTAATCCTGCTTCCACAGCAGTAAAATTAGCATTTCTTAGAACAGTATTAGTAAAATCTGCTCCTTGAATCTTAGCATAACTAAAATCTACATCTTCTAAGTTTAAGTTCTTAAAACTTCTACCTCGATAATCTTTTTTCATTTATGTAAAAAAGCAGAATTAGAGTATGAAAACTATTTTTATAACATGAAAAAATTAAATTTAATCTTCATAAACCACAACCCTGTATAAAGTAATATACATAGTTATGTATGGTTAAAATTTAAAGAGATTCAGGTTTATCAATCACAAATTTAAAATTCATATATTTAATTTTTTTATAATACTTATGATCCAACTTAATTCTGACTTTTCACGGTAAGTCCTCAAATCACGAAATAGCGCGACTTTTTCCACAGCTTAATTCTCAATAGCGCTAAGTTAATGAAAATGGCTAACGTAAAAATCAGGGTTTGAGAAAAGCTTAAAATGGCGTTTTCCAGATGCCGTGAAAAGTCAGACTTAATTCAGCTTTGATTACAAATTTCAGAACACTTTTCCTCAGTTTTTCCATTTCCTAAAGATATAATTTTACAAATAATTTCACAAAAACTTGCAATATCCTCTTTATTCCTTTTGAAAGATTCTAAATTAATGCTTGCATCTGTAATTACTTCAAGCTCATCAGGCTCTTTTAAAATTGTATCTAACGTTGTCATTATTTCAGGATCATCACTCCGACTTATTAATTTTAGTAAATTTGCAGCACTTTTTCTTGCAGACATAATTAATTTAATATGTTCTATTACATGTTCTTTCTCTTCTAAAGAAAGGATTTCCCAATTAGGTATTATAATTTTTTGTGGCATATTAATTAAATAAAAAATCACTTTTATAAAGTTACTAAGATGCTACTATATACTTTTAAAGATTTTAAAGCAATATATCTCTAATTAAAGGAAAATAATTTCTTAAATTATCTTCCTCTAACTACTCTTTCCTTGCCCATTCAACAATTTGCTTAAGCCGATTTTCATCGTTCTTTTGTGAACGCAGAGTTGAGTAGGTGCAGAACAGAATACCTTGAACCTATCCCACTAATAAAATTCTGTTAATCCAGATATGAATGGTGGCTAGAGAAAGAAAAGCATTGAAGCAGGCAGGATTTCGCTCCCATCGCACAACAAGACGGCGATATTTTCTTTGATACCAAGCGAAACAAAGTTTTTGCTGAAAGCGCGGAACAGAAACTTTAATTGGTCTACCCCGGCTTACAGTAAAACGGTACTGGGCGAATGTGCCGGGTGCGATCACTTATCTCAAAGAAGCACTGCGGACTTGGAAGGGTATCAAGTCACCGGAAGCAGTGTTTGTTGGGGCTTGTAAGGAGGGGAGGAAAGCAGAGGCGCAGCAGGCTGAGTCTGCTGTGAAAGATTGGTTTGAGTGGGCTAGGAAGCAAAGGATTGTGATTGCGATGTCGGGTGAGGTCGTGTACACTGCGGATGGTGAAGCGATGGCGTTGTGAGAGACAATAACTATACTACAAAACGCCCTACCTCTTCATGCTCTTATTTTGGCAACGGTATTGGTATTGATCAAGCAAAATTCACAGACGAACTGTGAGTAAATCTACACAGGAGTTGCTTGCTTGAGAATTAATATTACTATCTGTGCGATCCGTGAAGCGCACCATTACTTGTGTCAGTTGCGTAAGTCCTGATTAATTAAGAGAACTAATCTTTTGTTATTGAGGACTTACACAAAAAACCTCTTAGACTCCTATTGTTTTATGACCTCTGCGCCTAGAGTGGTTAGATTTTCCGTAGCCTGTGTGTAAATCCTGATTGTCTTATCAAATTCGTCCTTTTTTTCTTTCCGCAATTTCTCTAATGAAGGGTCTTTTTTCGCCCAGTCTTTAAGAGAATTACCTATGCTAAATTCAAGTGCATACTTTAGGTGTCCTAAAGCTTTTTCATAATCCCCCAAGGACGTGTAAAAACAGGCTAGATTGTACCTAGCCCTATATGAAAGTTTTAATTTAATCTTTTCATCCTCTATTAAATTGATTCTTTTTTTTGCTTCTGCTTTAACAGAAGCTTCTGCTAAACCGTTTTCTAAATCTTGATTTATATGTAGAGATTTTCGGTATAGAATCTCTTCATTCATTATAAATATCAATGGGTATATCAATTTTAAGACTTGCTGAACTTTATCTTCATTTTTATTTATTGTAAGTAATTTCTGCCACCTATCCATATCCATTGATTCTTTTGAATCACTTTGCTGAGATTTTTGTACACAACATTGTGACTCCACTTGTAGATTAAGAGCTTTATTAATCTCTTTTTCTAAATTTTTAGAAATCCACTCTAATTTCTCATCATCCTTTTTATCATCTATGTATAAGTAAATAGCAGCCAATTGATAATTTGCTTTATACCATACAATATCTTTAATGTAAGAGTCAGAGTTACATTTTGGAACTTTTGAGCTTTTTATAGCTCTATTTAACATTTCTATTACCCCTTCATAATTAGGCTTTTCTGTTTTTACTTCTTCTTTTAGATTGAGAATTGCTAAATTAAGTAAGGCGAATTGATTACTTGAGTCTCGCTCTGGTTGCAGTGCATTTATAAACATTTGGCGCGCCTTTTTATTTTTTTCATTATCTTCTGATGAAAGCCAGTACACACCAAATCGAAAGTAAGCATAGCTTTCCCAGTCTTTAACCGCTAACCAATCTCTAATTTTTAAACAAGGATAAAAATTATCTAACTGGAAAAGCGTCCAAATTGCTGCTGGTTCAGCAAGAATATAGTAAGGTGTAGCATTATTTTTAGTTGGTTCTACCTTTTTTGCCAGAACAAGGTCGTAGCTCTTCTGCCAGATTGTCGAGTAAGCTACTATTTTTCCAGTTTGACTTTTCAGCACTAGCGTCAGACCAACACCACTTTCTCCTGCTGCCAATAGATGTCCTGACAAGGTAAGTACTCTTTGAGGAAAAGCCAACTTAATTACCTGAGTAATTAACTTAAAGAGTTCTCCCCCTTGCTTAAAATCAATAGGAAGGTTAACTCCTTCAGCAGGCCCGCCTACAAAATCCATTCGTACACGACTGCCAAATGTATCAGTGTTTTTGAGAGACTCTTCTACCATCGCTGCGAGTCCTTTACCGATTTTAAGTTCTGTTACTCCATCATCAAAAGACTGTATATCAAGGCGAAGCCTCGGTAATGACTTTATCTGTCGGTACAACACCCATAGAGCTAATAAGATAACCAATATGGGGATTAATGCCTCTGCCGTTTCAGTTATACTTGGCACAATCAACTGGTTCCAAAGCCGTACCCATTGCCAATCAAAGGAATGCTTCAAAAGACATTTCAAATCTTCTGGGACTTTTAGGTTAGGTTTTTGCTTGATGATTTTCTTTAACTCCTCTCCTGCTTCTTTATATAAACCGACATAAGCAAGTTCTCGAACTGCGCTGAATTCATCTACAACGATTGGATTTTCTGAAGCCTTTAGACACTCCTTTGGAGCTTTTCGCACTTTACTAGCAATTGGATCTGGCTTCATAGCTTCAACATACTCATTATGGGAATCCTTCAGTTGTTCGGACTCCTCATATGCCCGATCTCGCGTAATTACTAGTGTTGTTTTTTCCTGGGCATTGATAATTTCTTTAATCCCATCCTTTGCACATATTAAGTTAGAGTCTTTTTGAAATAATGCACCATATATAGGTTGGGTATCACCATAAAATTTCTTACTAAACAGGATTTTATCTGTCTCACATGGTGGTTGTGCTACTGTCTTGCTACTAGTTAACAACAATATTCCAACCATAACCATAAAAGTTGTTTTAAATAAGTGCCATCGTTTCATACTTAATTCCTTTCTGGTCTACAAACCAGATATAACAGCGTTATTACCAGTTTCTTACTAGCTGTACAATGACAAATTAAACGGTGTTGAGACAAATTCGTGTCATTAAGATAAGCTCTACTCACTTTCAGTTTGCAAGTATTAGTTCAGTTTGAGTATAAAGACTAATGAATTTCAATTATGTATCTACAGAGATTCCTGTATAACAATTTCTTTTCTGTAGACATACAAAATGTGCAATTTTAACACTAAAACAAATGTCTGCTAAAAAATTAATAAAAGATTTTTTGGCAAACTTTTAATAGTGTTTAATTTAAGTTACGACAGCACAAAACAGCAACTAAATAGATATTAGCAGTAACAGTAGATTTACGGGTGTATATTTGCTTAGAGAAATGTAAAAACTTTATAAAGAATTAGTAAGTTTATATGCTAAGACTTAACGGGTTAATAAGCAGTTATGTTACGTAGAAGCATGGTTGAAGCTTTATTACAAGCGAATGGGAGGAGAAAAATAAATGATGATTGCCTACCATCCTTGCAGAATATGATTACACCCAGCCACAAGATAAATCAGTACAGCCAAGCCAGCAGGAGGTTCAGGAGGTATTGCAGCAGTTGAGGGAGATTCCTTGTACTCCGCAGTTTCGCCTCAACGCAGAGATTCAGCGCACAGTCAAGCGGTATTGGGAGAATGTACCAGGGGCGATCGCATATTTGAAGGAGGCAGTGCGGACTTGGAAAGGGATTAAGTCGCCGGAGGCTGTGTTTGTGGTGGCTTGTAAGAAGGGACGGAAACCAGAATCCGCACAGGCTAAATCTGAGGTAACGGCTTGGTTTGAGTGGGCGAGGCGGCAGAGGATTGTGATTGCGATGTCGGGTGAGAGCGTGTACACGCCGGATGGGGAGGCGGTGGCACTAGCGGAAATGATGCGGCGGTTTCCGGTGGGGGAGTAAGGAACAAATCGCTCAAAAAATATGAGTCAGAATAGCTTTTCTAAAACCCATACTTTTAAGTAGTGTTTCAAGACTCCCAGACGAAATTGGCATCATCAAAATAGTATCGCCCCTGGGCTTGAAATATGCGTTCAAAGAGTTCCGCAATGCTCTTAGCAATAAGTATGGGATTTTGAAGCTGATTATGATCTAAAGTCTGCTTGCCCAAAAAAATCAAACATTCGCTCTTGCGAAAGTTAAAGACATAAGCAATACAGCGTCCATCTTCGAGATCAATTAGGTGGGTTGCATCATAGTACAAAGAATTTGGCTCAGGGATTTCGTAGGTTTTACCAGAATTAAACTTTGGAATTTGCCAAGAATGACCACTATTAGCATAAAGTATGGCTCCATCAAATCGTTCCAGGATTTGAATGTGTTCCTTGGGAACTGCATCAGAAAAGTTTTGATAAAATTCCGACCAATTAATAGGCGCTTGTGTGATGTGCTGCTGTTGAATTTTGTCGAGTAACTGTGCAAAGTTATTATTACGTTCACGCACAACCCACCCAATTTCGGGTTGTAAAGTTTGCTGCAAGGAATCTTGATGAACGCCAATGAAACCAGCAAGTAGTTCTAGAGAATGTTCTTGTCCATCTGGTGTGATGAGTTGGAATGGAGTTTGAGAGAGTCCCAAAGGCAAGCATTTAGGAGAAATACCATGAGCAATTTGTTTGAAAGATAATGGTTCAGATAATGACGCGTTCGGAAGTTCGCAGCGATCAATTTCCAGAACCGGATTCTTCACCGAAGGAGCTTTAGTTACTGAATGCGTAATATAAGGGAACAAATCTGTCAACCAGCCAGTAATTAGTTCAACACCATAAACGGGTTCAGGTTTGTAGATACACCGCCAAAACTCTAGTGATGGTCTGCCTGAAGCTGTTTCCACAAATTCTCGACAAATTGGCGTTAAACGAGCAGTCCACCAGTCTAAATCATACTCAGCTATGACTTGAATGCGATCGCTGATACTTTGCCAATCTTCTACAGTACCTAACAGCGTAATCTCAGGAATGCCACACACGCAGTACATTACATAGTCAAAATATTTTTGGAAGGCATTCATCATTACGACATGACTAGCTGTGTGGGTAATGGGTGTTGTAGTACTGAAGTTACACTCTAGCAATCGATATAGGTCAGATTCTACATGGTCGCGGATATGCAATGTCCATTCTTGAATCGCCTCACTCCAGTGTTGGGGTTGGCTGGGAATTTCTAGTCTTTGAATTACCAGTTGTTGTTTCCCTTGGTGACGAACGAAACGCGATCGCAATGTTTCTGCATGATTGTTGATATGTTGAGCAAATCCTTGTGATAATGTTATCCAAATAATGTCAGGTGTCAACAATAACGGGCGGTGTTCACTAAAAGCAGTGTGAACAGCAAGCGCCAGCGAATGAATACCTTGGTCTGGAATTACCTCAAATGTGTCATTGTGGCTAAATGCCAGCAGTTGTTTCTCTGATTGCTTCTCTAACTGAAATTTCGCATTTTTTACAGGTAATGGCTCCTGTGCGCTTTTGACATCATCTACACAAAAGCGAATCTTACCCACAGTTTGTTCCAGGATAGGTGCAAGTACTGACATGAGATAGTTTTGGCTAGATTTTAGTGTTACTTAGTATTTTCTAAATATAAAAAAGTAATTATGCGATTTTTGAGAAAATGTAATATAAATGTAATATGATTTTGAGAAGTTAAGATGTTGAACCTGGAAAGCGCTCTCAACTACATTTAACAGCAGGACAACAGCAATGCTTGACTTAACCTTAATCCAGACGATTGCTCAATCCTATTCTCCTCAAGAACTTTTTGCTGCTTTGGTTTGGCAGCGTCGATTCAATCAGTTTAACGGCGAAAAAGTAATTACTGACCTTTCACAGCATCCAAATTTATGGTCAAGCTTTCTGTTTACAAAACCAATCTTTGCACCAGATGAAAACGGTCTGAGCTTTGGTGGTGTCATTGATACACTTTTGGCAATGGCCAACTATCGTCCCATGCCTGAAACTAGCATTATCCATTTTGTGGCTTATCCTGCCGATACGCTCTACATCCTGAGCGAAAACCAAGATACAAAAGTATCTCAGCTTTTAGATTTAGGGAAAAAGTGGCGCGCTGATTCAGTAGAAGTAACTGATGGCACGAATGAGGAGTATAGTTTTCGGCTGAAGCGTCAATTGAGAACTCGATTAGAAAGTAATGATGTTCAACACCCTCGTGATGCAGTCGTTGTTTGTTATTGGTGGGATTGAAGTGGTACACAGCTAAGGCAACCGTGTCGTAGTTATTCTGCTAGTGGTGCATATTATCGTATGCAATCATCTAAAACCTCCAGGAGACTCCCACTGTACCTGTACTCAGGTCAGTGGTGAGAGGAATGGAGGGGGAATTAGGAAACATCTCGTGATTGATTTTGTAAGTCAGCACAAACAAATCAGGAGATAGTTGAGTAATTCCCAATTTCTGGGATTTAAAGCACATACGAATAACCATCTTTTGCGTGAATGAGTTTACAAAACTTGTGTGATATCCCTTGAACTAATCCATTCTTAGTAGAAATATTGAAACTACCTGATGAGCGGATAGCTACCTTACCAACATAAGTGCCAATCTTTTTGCCAGCAGTAACAACTGCTTTTACAATGTCACCAGTTTGAAAATTAAAGTGTATTTTTTCTTTAGGCACATGACGACTAGGGAAGCCGAATTTATCTGTACGGCAAGATTGTCTGGAACCATGTCCGTTAGCTGTAATCAGCAATGGCTTAACTCCTTTAATGTTAAGAACTGGCGTTGATTTTCCAACACAAGCAGCATCAAGCCAATGAGTCTTTTCTAATTTCTGTTGACTGCGATTGAATTTGGTTAAACCTCCTGAACCTATTTCTACTGGTAAACCTGTAGATTTCAATACTTCAAATAAAGCAAATCTAGTTGTGTTGACTGCTGCGGCATCAGCTAAAGGTCTTTTAGTGTGCTTCAAGATTTTCTCTAACCGCAATGGGTCTTTTTTGAGAAAATCCTTGATGTCTTTGGTTCCCTTCCTTGTATTGCATTTTTCACAACTCAAAGCAAGATTTGTAATTGAATTTGAACCTCCTTGAGCTTTTGGGTGAATGTGTTCTATTTGAAGTGGAACGTCTTTTACTCCACAATATACACATTGTCTATTCCACTTTTCTAATAGGTATTCTCTGGTTTCGTAACCCGCTAGAGTTCCTTGTTGGTACTCTTTACCTTTGACATCTGGATTACGCATTAACTGCATATCAAAGCGGACTAATTCTTGGCTAATAGCCTCAATTGGCGCAATTTTTCGTAGTCTGCTAACCCAAGTTTTAATATTCTCAACTCGACTTTGTAAGCTTGGTGCTAACCATCCTTGAGGACGGGTTCTATTTAAAAAACGTGGCTTTCTGTACCGTGTTTTCCGATTCCTTCTGCTACGTCTTAACTGTCTTCTAGAAGTTAAAGCATCTCTAATTGCAAAACCTCTATGCTTTAACTCAGCAGCAAAAATAACCTCTCCATTAGTATCGTTAACTAGTGCGATTCCTGTTGTTTTTGCGCCTGGGTCAATCTTTAATCGCAGTGGTTGAACTATTGAATCTGGTTGTGATTTCTTGAGAATAATTGTGAATGGAAATTGACGGTAAACTGCTGCTTTTTTGTTTCGTAATAACTGCCTCGCTTGCGCTGAATGAATTGGATTTAATGGTCGCTTTTCTGTGTCTAAAACAAATACTTTGCACATTATGTGCCTCCAATTTCTTGGGTAATGTTAGCCTGGACAATGATTTAAAGGCTTTTTACGCTAACAGCACTGGATTAACCCAATAAGCCTGTTTAACTGTTAACCTCAGAAGCCACTGCGTTGCTTTGGTTTCCAAAGTTTTAGCAAGTGGCGTAGCTACAAACTGGCTGCGTATTTGTAGGTGAGATGACCTAAAAATCGTAGTGATTTAACACTTAGTCGGGTAAACTCTGGGCTTAAAAGCCCCCACTGTAAAGGTACTCCGTTCAGTGGTGGGTAGTTTACTGACCCAGACAAACTTTCAGTTACAGTTTATCGTCCTAATCAAGAACCACTCGTTTTAAAAGATAACAATAAACTAACAATACCTGAGTTACTTCCTGGTTAGGAATTAGCTCTAGCAGAACTTTGGCCACCTGAGTTTGAGTGAATAAAACCGCACTTGTTTATATCGTTTCTGTACGGTTCAGTATTGAATTGAAAACTGTTTTTGGTACGCGCAGGTTGCTATTTTCGGCGTAGAATTTGTATAGTTCATGGAATGACTCATTTGGGTCATGTGAAAGCGCAGCAAGCTTGTCAAAAAACTCCAGATGCTCATTATCAATCTGCTCATCCAGTTGAGGCTGTATACCCCAGATATCCCAAGGTAGCATCTCCATCTTGTTGAGTGCCGCAATATCGCGCACTAAGTTTCCTGCAACGAACCATAGCCCGTGTAAGTTAGCGAAAGAGATACCAAACTTTGATGCGTCGGCTTCGCCTGTCCGGCATTTATTCCAAGCATCCCCCGCGACAAGGAAACAATTTCGTGGTACGTCAAGTATGTCAAAGTTGAGCTTTAGCTTCTCGCGCCAAACCTCATCGAGTTGAGCATCAATGAGAATCCAGCGTTTTTGGGTGGTATTCCAATATTCACAGACCCAGTGATCCTCGAAGTAGCCAGGATTGAAGTAGGTAGCAAATCCACAACGCAATCGAGCAGAAAGGCCCAAAGCTTGTAACATCGACAGTAGAAGCAGTGCGAAGTTGCGGCATCGGCAAATTAACCGTTTTTCGACTGGTCGGGCAACAGTGAGAGGCCGAGCATCAACTGCAAGCAGACACCCCAACATCTTCTCTAGGGAGCGAATATGAATTTCATTCTGGCGTTCCTTGGGGATAGTGAAATTGTAGAATTCGGGTGCGACAACATCATAAACCCCAAGCCCTTGTACGATACGGACAAGACTTTCAACATCGTTTGGCAGCGTGTTGAGCATGAATGCGAATTCACCAGCAAATGTCATTACGCCCTGACGTGAGTAAAAATCGAGTATTCGTTGCTGGAGTATCATGTATTTCTCTCCTGCGTTCACTCAGATGTTTTAACTAATTTAAGTCGGAATTGGGTTTGAGAATCTAGCGGTATTTATGCAACCTTCGGTAGCTACTGATTTTGGAAATTTGCGAGTTTGATTACCCCAGCAAATATTGCACATGGCTTAATCGGCGACAAGATAGCTAAACAGCTTGTTTCATAACTGCGCGTTCGCTTATTTTTAAACCTGTTTCTCCGGGGCAAGTTGTCACTGTTTGCAAAAACTAGAATTGCCAAAGGCTGAAACAAATTCTTGTGTATCAGATGTTAAATTGATTGTGAGCCATACTTATTCAGGCTGATAACAGACTGCTTCAATATTATGTCCGTCTGGATCAAGAACGAAAGCAGCATAATAGTTAGGATGATAGTGAGGACGAAAACCGGGCGCACCATTATCTCGTCCACCAGCCGCTAAAGCTGCATTGTAGAATGCTTTAACAGCAGTATGGTTATGAACTCTAAACGCTACGTGAACAGGTATAGAACCCGGATGTCCTCTAGTAATCCAAAATTCAGCTTCTGGTGGTTGACCAAAGCCAGCAATATCAGTAGCTCCAGTCATAGAGGCTGAATACTCTGCAATCAGTGAGAGTCCAACTGGTTCTAGTGCAGCAGCATAAAAGGACTTGCTGCGCTCAAAATTACTCACAATCACACCAGTGTGATCAATCATAATTGACATTGACTACTCTATATCCAATTCTAGCTGCACTGTTTCCTTTACGGACGATTCTGTTTTTCTGGTGCTTCGAGTTCTTGTTTTGACTTTGACCTACACCCCAAATCTTAACAGTGCCATCTTGCCCAGTACTAGCAAACGTTTTGCCATCAGGATGGAAGGCAACAGACCAAACTTGTTCTTTGTGTGCTGTAAAAGTGCTGATTTGTTTACCAGTAGTAGCATTCCACAATTTGACAGTGCCATCTTGGCTACCACTAGCCAGTAGTGTTCCATCTGGGCTAAAGGCAACAGTTCTGACTTGACCTTGATGACCAGTTAAAGTGTGAATGAGTTTACTATCATTAATATTCCACAGCTTAATCGCATTGTCCCGAATGCCAGTAGCTAGGGTGTTTCCATCTGAGCTAATAGCGACAGCATTAATTGATGATTTCGCATCGAAACTGCCTGTTCGTTTACCAGTTTTCACATTCCAAGACTGGAGCAGAGAACCAGAACCACTTGTAGTAAATAATGTTTGACCATCCGGGCTAAAAGTGGCTGGTTGAGTCTTGAAGTTCTCAAAGCCTCTTTGATAAGTGTCAGGGTCATCCTTTATGCGGATGATTTCTCCAGTACGCCAATTCCACAACCTGATGATAGAGCCGAGATCGAGATTACTAACCAGAGTTTGTCCATCGGGGCTAAAGACAACACCAATCACTGGTTCTGAGTGCTTGAGTGTACGGATGAGTTTCCCTGTTGGAACATCCCACAAATTCAGGCTGCCGTCCTGAGAACCACTAGCGAGAATCTGACCATCCGGGCTAAAGCTGACAGTCCAAGCTTGTCCTGATAAAGTACGAAACAGTTTACCAGTGTTAGGATTCCAAAGCTTGACGCTTTTAGCATCAGCACTAGCAAGAATTATTCCCACAGGGCTTGGAGAATACGCAACTGAATAACCTGAATCAGACTGTGTTGATAAAGTACGGACTAAGTGGCTATCTTTTGGCGACTGAGCAATTATATGCTGAATGTTGGGAGGTTCTGCAACGCAACCGCAAACAGCAATAGTTATGACTGTCGGGGTTATCAGGTAAGTCCACAAAATACGGTTAAGAGTCATTGTCGAGAATGCCTTCAGCTTGATATTTGACTCGACTGATTAAACTACACGCTGTTTCATCAACAACGTCAGTCATTAATCAGTCGCATATTCGAGAATTCGTTCCCATTCCCAACGCCACGCTGTCTCTACCAAGATTTCTTTGCCGTTGGTGAATTTGATAAACTCTGTGCCATTGTCGTAAAACACATCTGCAACAAGTTGATTACGTAAATCGTACCCCCATAATTTAGCTGCGGCATTCCACCACCTTTGTCCAGGTGATTCTAAGCTTGGTAGTTCCAGGTAGTCATCAGACCATGCCATCGGTTTCCATTGTTCCTGCAAAGCACGAATCAAAATTGCGTTTGGGTAAACTTGTTTTTCATTCTTTTGCAACCACAGCGCATAGTCGATTGTGCTTCTAAACGCATCTTCTAGCCCAAAAGTGCAACCTTCTAGGGCTTCTTGGACTTGCTCAAGTGAAAAATTTACACCGATGGTAACTAATGCCCGTTCGTATTTCTTGTAGATTTCGTATTCAACCGAATCACGTTCCCAAAACCAAAAACTTGACATACCTGCTAAAAATATTTTGCAGTTTCAATTGATTCGATTGTAGCAAGTGCAGGTCTTGGTGCAGTATTAGCAGCGATCACCTACGCCATCGCAACAGTATTTGAATTGGCCTGATGAATGCGGTAAGCTTTTCCCGTTGACGATGAAGATGGGGGACTGACATAGGTAGTTTTTGTGTGGAAACTTGAGCATCCCACGTCTTCCCCTTCTGTGTCATCTTTGTCTCAGTAAAAATCTACCTATATCAAGCCTTCAGAACTTTTTTGCACCACTAAGAGACAAAATAAGATACGTCTGGTGTAAATTAAATTTTAGCAGACAGTTATAGATTGGAAAGTTTAAACATCAATTCCACACTACCGATATTTTTTATGAGGAAAGATTTTTGATGATAAGCTTGTAACTTTCATCTGGGAGCATCCACTTTCGGCGGATAGACTTTTTTATATGAACCATGTAGTAGGTTTTTTGGAGTCCCAGAATTATGTTTCTTCCAAAAGTGGATGCTCCCCTTTCATCTTCTATCTTTTCCTCTCTTTTTCCTAATTCACACCATATGTATTTTGCAGTTGTAGTTTAAACGGGATTCTTAACTCGTTCTTAGTAGTGATAATAAATTTATAGTCATATAATGATATTTTTTTGGCGAGACAAACCCTAATGAATACTAATCAATTTGAAAGAAAGTTGCTATCTGCTAAAGCGCCAGCTAATGTAAAAAAAACATCAGAAGGTTTTTTATTGCAGAATAATGAAGGCATTAAGCGACAACAGGGAAATATCATCAGTAGGCTGATTGGTAGATTGATTTCAATTTCTTTTATACTTATTTTTGTATTTCTCTTTTGGTGGTTTTTTTTATTAATTGCTGTAGTTTCTATTTTATTTAATAAAAACTTCAGAAATCAAGTTAAAAATTCTCTTGTCGCTCAATTTTGTCTTTTCCCAGCAGAAGTCCTATTATCTTCTTATCCCTTACGTTTGGGGGAAGAATGTAATTTGATTTTTCGTCGTCGTTTCAAAGGAAATCTGAAAACAAAGCAACCAGAACAATTAACCTTCAAGATAGCTTGTGTGGAGCGAGTCGAGTATAAGAAAGGAACTGATACAGAAATAGAGGTTCATACGATTTGGGAATCTCAACCTCAATTTCATTCTGTACCGACAGATGTTGATATATTTTCATTCAAAACAATTTTTACGGTACCGAATGACCTTCCTCCTTCTTTTGAAGGTAAGAATAATCAAATTCGCTGGATTTTCTTGGTTGAGCAAAATATTTTAGGGGTTTTTGAGCGTATTAATTCTAGTTTTGTCTTTATTGTTGACCCGGTATTAGTAAAATGATTAATTTTTATCTCAATTCTGATTCGCTCGAAGTCGGAAGTGAATTGACTGGAAGCTGTATTTGGACACCCGATACACAAAACAAAGAGAAGTCACTAAAACTGACAATTGGTTATAGAACCGAAGGACGGGGAGACGTAGATAAGCAAACGCTTTTTGAAACGGAACTTAAATTCTCAGAACGCACTTCTTTTAGGTGTAAAATTCCGATGGCAGGGCCAATATCATACGACGGTCAATTAATAAGAATTATCTGGGAAATTGCAGTTACTTCCTCAAAATGGTTCGGATGGAATGACATCGTAAAAAAACAAGTATTTCGGGTCATTCCTCGACAATAGGAGTAATCTTTAAATGTCTTATTGCGACCCTTATCATCGACTCGGATTGCGACGTAACCCTTTCATTGCACCCGATGATTTAGAAATTTCTCCTGAACGTTGGTTAGATTTTGGCTTTTCTCAACCACCTCCCATCCAAAAACGATTATTTTGGCAAGTAATTGGTGAAAAAGGAGCAGGCAAAACTTCGCACCTTCTACATTGGAAGCAACAAACGGGGGGCGTATATTATTCTTGTCAACCGGGATGGAAACGATGTTCATTACCACCAGTCGCTAAAATCGTTTATTGGGATGAAGCAAACCGTATTCCCTTACCTCTATTGCTGACTAGTTTATTGGTATCGCGTTGTATTAATGCAACCGTTGTCGCAGGAACTCACGATAATTTAACTGAATTCGCCAGTTTATTTGGCTTTGAAATTAAAAATATGACATTATCTACCCTCTGCGTTGAGAATCTGTTACAGTGGGCAAAAAAGTTGATAGAAGCAGAGCGACTTTCCCCTTCAATACCCATTAGCTTAGAATTATCTACCGATAATGCCAGAGAAATTGTTGCAGAATCTCAAGGTTCTTGGCGACAAGCAGCAACTTATCTACATATTTGGGTTGCTCGGATAGTAAAAGATTCTTGAAATCAAATCAATCTAACCACCACCATTTTTACAAGCCTAAAGAAACCCGGTTTCTCATCGCTTACTGACTAGCATTTTTTAGTCCATTTTAATGGACTTATGCTCTTAGAGGATGTTTGAAAAGTTATAGGGAGTCAAAATTAAGCCAATCGCTTCACCATAATACGGATCATTGCAAGGTAGATAAATTTTTCTGAGGTTTCGGGTAATAATTCATAATCTCTAACCAATCGCCGACATCCCATGAACCAGCCAAAAGTACATTCCACGACCCAAGGTTATATTTGGCAAATTTATCTTTTAGAGATAATTCAATTAGTCAATTAAATATAATTAAAATTACAACAGCTAAAAAAGAATAATTTGAGTTAGAAATTATCTAACTTCACTACATATTTACCACTACCCCATTGAGATACATCCGAATACATTCTTCTTTTATCTCATTGCTATAAGTTTTTGATGGCTCATAATCCTGAATAAACCGGCGACGACAATGACAGCAAATGTGATTCTGTTTACCTCTTTTTATCTTATTCTTACGGATATGATGAGAGCCACATTCAGGATAATTAATGTTTTAGCACCCTATATTCATCCCTTATTATGCAACGCCGATTTCTGAGCTATTGTGATCGCACTTGTGTGCAGTGAGGCGATTCTGGGATAAGTTTGGCAAACATAATGAGTTCTTAAAACTCCTTTAAGATTTACAGTATAGTTTTTTAACCTATATTCATTAGTATAAAAATCCTCATGTTTCAAACTACCGTGTTAACTCTGCTATTAACAAAAGTATTGAACCTGCAAATGAAATCGAAAATCAATATGAACAAACAATCCTTTAACCAAAAATACGCAATAATTCCTCTATTAAGTGCAATAATAGTCACCAACGGATTTTTCACTAAAGTATCTGCTCAAGATATTTCTGCTCCAGAGACTACGGATTCTGTTGAGGTCACTGTCAAAAACCAAGATTTTCCCCAATGGGGATATTACACAATACGGAGAGATTTTCGCAGATGTGCCTCTCCAATCTGCGGTGGATATTTCATCAAGCAAGTCAATTTGAAAGCTACTCCTTGCCTGGATGGTGTTTTTCGTTCCGAATGCTATGCGTCGGCAATTGATTGGAATTCGTTGAAAGTCTCACCTTCCCAATTGGCAAAAATTCAAAATGATGATGGTAGTCGTCTGCTCCTCAGAGGTAACATCGTTCCAGTGACATTTCCTGGCATCGGTGAGTTTGGGAATTTGCGAGTAAAAGAAGCCTTCATAGCCGCTACAAATGTCCCGGCGAAAGGTACTTTTGCAGGACTAAAAGACAATGGCATTCGCTGTATTACAACTCCTTGCTTCTCTACAGATCAGCTGGTTCTAAACAAGCCGAATATCTCTCAAGTTTCGTCAATCGATTTGAGTCAAACGGGTGCAACGCAAAAACAACTTGACGCAGCAGCCAGTGAAATTTTTGGTCAAGGTTTGATTGCTGTAGGTACAACAAAGGTAGTTGAAAACATAGATCCAACCAAGAGAGATACTCAGTTTGCCGCTACACAATTTTATCTGAGAGTGGCACAGAATTAAAGGAATTTGGGCGTAGGTTGTAATTTTCTATACTAAATATTTGAGTATTCTACCTTTTGAGAAAGAGAAAATGAGTTATTTAGACATCTCAACGAATATCCAGACAATTTCTACGACCCCTTTTGCCGATCAAAAGCCCGGCACCTCTGGGGTGCGGAAAGCAGTAAGTATATTTGAGCAACCCCACTACTTAGAAAACTTCATCCAATCTATTTTTGATACGCTAGGAGACTTAGAAGGGCAGACATTAGTTTTAGGTGGTGATGGTCGTTATTACAATCGCCAAGCTATTCAAACTATCCTAAAAATGGCTGCGGCTAACGGTGTAGGTAGAGTTAAGGTCGGCCAACAAGGAATTTTGTCAACTCCTGCCGTATCCGTCATCATTCGCAAGTACAAGACTCTTGGGGGTATTATTCTCTCTGCCAGCCATAATCCTGGCGGCCCAAAAGGTGATTTTGGCGTTAAATACAATATCAGTAACGGGGGGCCTGCACCGGAAAAAGTAACAGAAGATATCTACGCCCGCAGCAAAATAATTGACCAATACCAAATTTTAGATGCACCAGATGTAGATTTAGAAACTTTGGGTGAATCTCAACTGGGAGCATTGGTTGTCGAAGTCATTGACTCTGTGCAGGATTATGAAAAGTTAATGGAGTCTTTGTTTGATTTTGAGCGCATTCGTCAACTTTTAACTTCTGGTAACTTCCGGCTGTGCATAGATTCACTTCATGCGGTGACTGGCCCCTATGCCCATGCCTTATTTGAGCATCGCTTAGGCGCACCGTCGGGAAGTGTGCGTAACAGTACACCTTTGGAGGACTTTGGCGGCGGACATCCCGACCCAAATTTAGTGTATGCCCACGAATTAGTCGATATCCTTTATGGAGAAAATGCCCCAGACTTTGGTGCAGCTTCCGATGGCGATGGAGATCGCAATATGATTTTAGGGCGGAGGTTTTTCGTTACTCCCAGCGATAGTCTAGCAATTTTAGCTGCCAATGCGAACCTAATTCCAGGATATCAGGCGGGTATAACAGGAGTAGCACGGTCTATGCCTACAAGTCAGGCAGTAGATCGAGTAGCAGCACGGCTGGGAATTGAGTGCTACGAAACACCCACTGGTTGGAAGTTCTTTGGCAATTTATTAGATGCAGATAAAGCTACTCTGTGTGGAGAAGAAAGCTTTGGCACTGGCTCCAACCATATTCGAGAAAAGGACGGGCTATGGGCAGTCCTTTTCTGGCTGAATATTCTGGCAGTCAGACAACAATCTGTAGAAGAGATTGTCCGTGAACACTGGCAAACTTACGGACGCAACTACTATTCTCGTCATGATTATGAAGAAGTAGATGCCGAGGGAGCCAACACCTTAGTAGAACAACTGCGATCGCAAATACCAAACCTGAAAGGAAAACGATTTGGTAAGTATGAAGTTGAGTATAGTGATGACTTTAGCTACACCGACCTAGTCGATGGCAGCATTAGTCACAAACAAGGCATTCGCATCGGCTTTACTGATGGATCTCGCATCGTTTTCCGGTTATCTGGTACGGGTACTCACGGTGCAACTTTACGAGTTTATCTAGAATCTTACGAACCGGATACTGCTAAACAAAACCTCGATCCGCAACAAGCACTAGCAGATTTAATTGCGATCGCCGATGAAATTGCTCAAATCCACACCTTCACAGGTAAAGAAAAGCCAACTGTGATTACATAAGAAAATTAAGGAGATTAGACTTATCGGAAAACTCCTGGCACCAGACTTGTCACGTCGTTTCTCTACGAGACGCTACGCGTAGCTTGCTTCCCCCAAAGGGTACGCTCCAATTCAAAAAAGGTCAAAGCTTTGAAGTATTATAATCAACTACTTGCTATGAGCTTACCAGCAAGGTAATTTACAAAACAATGGGAAAAGGGAGATTAGAAGCATTCAGCGATGGTGTAATCGCCATCATCATCACCATCATGGTGCTGGAATTGAAAGTGCCTCATGGGGGCGATATAGGCGCACTTCGTCCATTGCTGCCAATATTATTGAGCTATATCTTAAGTTTTGTCAACGTTGGGATTTACTGGAACAATCACCATCACTTGCTACAGGTAGCCAAGCAAGTTAATGGTCGAACTCTTTGGGCGAATTTGCATTTGTTGTTTTGGTTGTCCCTCATTCCCTTTGCTACTGCCTGGATGGGAGAAAACCACTTTACGGCTTTGCCAGTTGCCTTTTATGGTGTGGTTCTGTTGATGGCGGCGATCGCTTATTTTATTCTGAGTCGTACCTTAATTTCTCATCACGGTCGAGACTCAATGCTGGCCAAGGCTGTTGGTCGAGACTTTAAGGGCAAAATATCAGTGTTGATTTATGCGGCAGCGATTCCCCTTGCATTTGTAAAACCGTGGTTTGGTTGTGCATTGTATGTTCTAGTTGCAATTATGTGGCTCATTCCTGACCGTCGGATTGAAAAGACTTTGAGATAGTTAGACTTAATTCACCAGCTTCAACTCCTCACGCTTGCTGTTAGATCCAACCATCTTAAGCAACTGCTGATTAAGATAACTCTGTGCCGAAACATAAAGGTTATCCCAAATGACAGGATTCCGGCAGATTTTGCTACCAACTGTATTACCCGCCAACTTTTCTGACACCAAATACTTGCGGTAATAGTTATTCCACAGATGTTGCAGAAAATCTTCAGCAAACTCATCAAAAGGTATTATCCAGTTGTAGTTCTCATCCAAAAACACCCGATAAGCAGCAACGATGGGCATGGCGATATCCGCCGGCGCAGAAAAGCCGAACGAATATCTGCTATCGGGTAGCAGCGTATTCTTGCGTGCGTCGATTGAGGCGAGGTCAACTACTCCTTTTTTCTTAGGCTTGGTGATATGTTCCTCAATGATTTGAAACAACCTTTGCTCAATCCACAACCCTTTGGACAGTAGTGGCAACAGTTTCGACAGACGTTGTCTTTCCGCCTCACTCAAGCTAGGTGTGTTACTCACAGGTGGGTGTTTGGTTCTGCTTTTAGAGTCTGGGTTGTACTTATTCCTATCCAAACAATTCATTAATTTGATGAGATGGTTGACATTGCACTGTGGACTCTTAGGCGCACCGCTTTGGTTTTGGTAATAAGCAATTCTGAACTTTGTCTTTTGCTCACGTTCCAATTGTGCTAAGAACTGCTTGAGGAATTTGTAGTCACCCCTGGCGTTGACTTTAGAGCGCGCATCCACCGGGGCAGATGTGTTTGATGCCAGAGCGATATCCTTAGCCTCATCTTCCGTTAAGCCAATATGTATTGTGACTTTGACTCTAGCTTCTGTTAGGTCATATTTATAATTTCTTGCTTGCTCAAACGCTAAAACCGTATGCCCACCATTAATGATGCCGTCGCTACCACCCTCAGAAGCCTCAAGTATCTCTAGCTCTAGCTGAGTCTTTTTACTGTTGGGCTTAACCTTGTTGGCACACAGTACAATTCCACTATGCCGCTCGAAGAACTTTTCGGGTTCGGTGGTCAGTGAGTCAAAAATTTGTCTGTATGTCGAACTTTTCTTGTTTGGTTCCCGAATATTTGGTTCTAGTGGTAGGTCAGAGGGAAAGCTGTCAACGTGAACGGTAGCGATGATGCAATTGGAAGTTGCATTGAAAAACTGGTCTATTTTCAAAGCCCAATTTTTTGGCATAGTCTTCTTAGCCCAAAAGTGCAGTGCATATTGATCCAGAGTACAGAATCCTGAATCGAATGGCACTAAAAAGCCTCAAAATATCTTGGCATAAACTTTAGAGATATCTGAGCAAATATATTTAAGGAGGTAGTTCAATCTTACAAATCAAGAACGCTGATTTTTTGCACAGATTGCGGTGATTATTCACGCTCTGGTTCATAGATTAGTGCCTCAACACCTGATCTGAACGATTGTGATTCCAAAAGCTTTAAAGTTGTAGTTATACCTTCTTGAAACAGACGCTTGCCTTTACCTACAACCACTGGGTAAACAAGCAACCGATAGAGATCCACAAGATCGTGCCGAATGAGAGTTTGTACAAGCGCGGAACTGCCGTAGACCAGAATGCCCTGTCCGTCTTGCTGCTTGAGCCGGGCAATCTCTTCGACGATATTGTCTTGGATGAGTATTGAGTTGTTCCATTCTACTCCGTTCAATGTCTTGGACACCACGTATTTGCGGACGTTATTCATGTATGAAGCCCCATCATCAGTGCTGTTTGGCCAGGCGGCGGCAAACCCTTGATAGGTCACGCGCCCCAGGAGCAAAGTATCACTGGTGAGTTGCTCTTGATCTTTAAACTGAGCGATGTCGTCATTCCAATAAGGTGCAGTCCAAGCAGGTTCTTCTATAACGCCATCAAGTGACATGAATTCAGTGACGACTAGTTTTCGCATGGTGTCATCCTTTTACCATTCGCTGTTTAGCGCGATTATGGTGCAAGCAAGAGATCGTAGTCTTGGAAAAAAACGCAAACTATGGAACCGCGATTTTGGGAATGATTTGCGCGGGAGTTTTGCCAATAAAGTGCTTGAGCGAATTAGTCAGATGTGCCTGATCGAAGTACCCTAGCTCGAAGGCAGTGTCTAAAATGGATGTACCTTGCTCAAGCCACCAGACGGCACGGTGGGCGCGTTCGATTTGCTGAATCGTCTTTTGAGTTAATCCCGTTGCCTGCAAAAAACGGTACTGTAAGGAACGTATCGATATGTCGGGCTTGTGTCCCTGTATTGCCGCCTCGACCACTGGATCTCGCACAAGTATCCCCTGATGAATCAGCCTGTTGACAAACACATCGGCGTTTTCAAAGGTCGGCAATTCCCAGGACACACCATGCAGCCAGAAGCAAGTATTTGACGCTTCAGGAAGAGTTGCATCCTGCCGATCCACAAGGGTTTTTACAGGAAGATGGGGCATGAAGGTGCCAAGTGTGAAGGTGATGCCAAAGAACTCAGCTTGGGCAGGGAAATCGGCAAGGGATGCTTTAGTTTCCGGGCCTCGTGCGACAATCTTTGTCTTGCCGTTGAAGGTGGCGATGACGATCTCCCAGTGACTGACAGCTGAGGAAGTAAAACTACCAGCACTCGCGCTCTTGGTGTGCCAAATCGTTTCGACAAAAGACAAGTCTGCCGACCTGGTTTCAAATACAAATTCCATGCTGTCTTCCGTAGGAATAGCAGAACCATCAGAATGAATGAGTGGGAGATTCAGACCCACCACTCAATTCTTGCACCACTAAATCTCCGATTTAGTGTGGTGTTTCACCGTTTATACTCCTACGGAGAAGCAAGCTACATCCACCAGTCGCACAGAATTCAATTGGAGAATTCTGGCTCAGTGACGGATGTATTCTGTTTGATAAATTCTTGTCCATTGTTATAAAACTTTCCGGTGTTGAAAATTATTTTTTGTTCGATGTTTAAGAATGCTCTGCTTTGCTAAAAGAAAGTCAAAACCAGTGTTTTGGATATGTCCTGTCTTGGGCTAAATTATTGAAGATCACAGCGCATAGCACTAGAATCATCGATCCCTCAAAGGCAGGGGTTAGCAGAAATTGCCAGCCCGGTTTCGTCATCATAACGACTAATGCAACAGCACCCGAAGGTGGGTGTAGAGTTCCGGTCAGCTGCATGATTCCAATTGCACAAGAAACAGACATTCCCATTGCCAAGGGAGAAGAACCAAGAAAATGCAGAATTATCAGACTCACGATAGCAGCTAAAAGATTACCCCCAATGACATTACGAGGTTGAGCCAAAGGACTTTCAGGGACACCAAATATCAAGACGCTTGTAGCACCAAAAGGAGCCATCAGCAAAGGAGAATTAGTTTTTATAGCCAGGTAAGAAGTTGCAGTAATAGCCAAGAAACTACCAATCCAACTCCAAAAAACGTGCCGATGATGAGGTCTGTCTATTGGACAGGTTAGCGGACATGAGCGCCATCTGCCGACGGTTTTAAACCAATAATTCTCCCATGTCAACCGAACTTTTTTATAGTCGATCATGAACCAATTGATAATTATGACTCTCTGAATGGACTGAGCAATACTTGATTAAAGTTACGATAACATGACATTTCTGCAAAAAGCCAAAAAAAGTATCTTTAGATACAGATTTTTATTTTATTGAAAAATAGTTTATATGCCGGATAATGAGGCGGTAGCGTTGCAGTAGATGATACGGCGGTTTGAGGTGTGGACAGTAAGCTCATAAATCTGCTCAAAATCCTGTGAAGCGATTACAGCAACGTCAGCGATTCATCAGTCGCATAGCTGAGCAGTCGATCCCATTCCCAACGCCACGCAGTGTCTACCGTGATTTCTTTGCCGTTGGTGAATTTGATAAACTCTGTGCCGTCGTCATAAAACACATCTGCAACAAGTTGATTACGGACATCATACCCCCGCGTTGACGCGGCTGCATTCCACCACCTTTGTCCAGGTGACTCTAGATTTGGCAGTTCCAGATACTCATCACGCCATGCCATCGGCTTCCATTGCTCCTGTAAAGCACGAATCAAAATCGCATTGGGATAAACTTGCTTTTCATTGTTTTGCAACCACAGCGTATAGTCGATTGTGCTTCTAAACGCATCCTCTAGCCCACAAGTGCAACCTTCTAGTGCTTCAGATACTTGCTCAAGAGAAAAATTTACACCAATGGTAACTAATGCCCGTTCGTATTTCTTGTAGATTTCATATTCAACTGAATCTGGTTCCCAAAACCAAAATCTTGTCATACCTGCGAAAAAAATAGTTGGCTGTTTCAATTGATTAGATTGTAGCAAGTGCTTCCTTTGGCGCAGTATTATCAGCGATCGCTATCGTCATCGCAATAGTATTTGAATTAGCTTGATGAATGCGGTAAGCTCTTGTAATTAACAAGCCATTTACCAGCTTCATCAGTATTATGGGTCAGGGAGTATATCCAGATAACTGGCAAGAAATAGCCACAGCCTTAAAAGCAGCTTCCAACTGGCGTTGTGCCAAGTGCGGTAGAGCCTGCTTACGTCCAGGGGAAAAACTTGATAATTTCTATCGTGGCAAAACTAGCTAGAGCAAAAACTTAAACCTAGTAAGTTCGTTATTATTTAAAATTTTGGTTTACCTATTTACGCCTATTTCAATCATTAAAAATCTACTCTAGTAAGTTTTACCGCTCTAGGATAATTTAACTTTTTCTGAGCGCAAAGCCTACACATTGCAAGTACATCATTGGAATAGAGATCCGTCTGATAATCGTGTAGAGAACTTGGTTTGTCTATGTAGTGGCTGTCATCTGTCATACCACCGCTTTGGCAGAGGCAATGTTTCGCCTGGGCAATTGTCACTGTTTGCAGAGCAGAAAGTCAATTAATTTGCTTCACTTGATTGGTTTTGGTGAAACAACTTTCACTCAAATCCAAAAGCTCACACTACTAATTCTTAATCTAACTAACCCTGATAGAGAACTAGCCGTTGAATTGCATGGGGTGTATTTGCAGGCATATACACAAACACACCCGGTAAACTTAGAATTCCGTCGTCATGTTGTCCATATCAAAATATTTTGGTTTACGCTTTTTTGTGGCTTAATTTTCTTTGAGAAAATGCAGCAGCACAGGGTTCACCTGATCAGCATGAGTCCAGTTAATGGCATGTGGTCCGCCAGGAATGACTACAAGTTGACTGTTTTTAATCAGCTTCGGGAGTCTTGCTGCGGTAGATTCAAGCGGCAATATGCGATCGGCATCTCCATGAATGATCAAAGTTGGCACGTCAATGCGGGGTAGATCGTCGCGGAAGTCAGTCAGCCAAGACGGTACACAATCCTGTGTTGCTTTAGCAGAAGCTCCTGCTGCCACATTCCAACTTGCCTGAATTGCTTCATTGCTGATGCGATCGCCGAGAAACACATCCACGTTGAAGAAGTCTTTGAGGAATGTGGATAGATAGGCTGGACGATCTTCAGCAATTGCTTTCATAATGCCGTCAAAAATACTCTGAGGAACTCCCTCCGGGTTATCATCGGTCTTCAACAGAAAGGGTGGCACTGGACCCATTAGCACTGCTTTACTGACACGCTCTGAACCGTATTTACCAAGATAGCGAGTTACTTCACCTGTTCCCATTGAAAAGCCGATCAGGACGGCATTACGCAAATCAAGTTTTGTCATCAGCGTGTCTAAATCCGCCGCAAAGGTGTCGTAGTCATAGCCAAACGAAGGCTGACTGGAATCACCAAATCCACGGCGATCGTAAGTAATGACTCGGTAGCCTTCTTTTAGCAACACTCCAACCTGTTTTTCCCAGGAATGACCACTGAGCGGAAACCCATGAATCAACACCACAGGTTGACCCACTCCGAAATCTTCGTAGTAAATATCAATGCTGGCAGAATTTTCTTGACCGACAGTAACGTAAGGCATGAGAGTCTCCTTTTTTGTGAATTGGTTTATTGTTTGATTTCGATAAGCGCAAGAACAATCTCAGTCTTTATAAAAATTGGTTCCACGTCCGGTTTCCACATCCCGTAAAAAACGTTCGAGTACCGGAGCGAATTCTTCCTGCGCTTCCCAGAAAAGGGTGTGCCCCAGCCCGCTCAGGCAATGACAGAGGCTCTCTCACAAATTGGCATACGCGACGGTATCGAAGTAATCAAGATTAACTAAGTGATCCGCGCCACCATTCACCACCGCGAGCGGAACAGGACTGCTTTCCACGATCACTTTTCATCTTCTTACAGTGGGCGGCTCAGCCAGCCACTTCCACCTCTTGGCAGGGCATCATCCGGTACGCCTTCTTGAGGATGTCTGCTGCTCGTTCGCCGATGACGACGCAGGGAGCCATCGTATTTCCACTTGTGATCTCAGGCATAATGGAAGCATCCGCCACACGCAGCTTATCGATGCCATAGACCTTCAGCTTGCCATCGACTACGGACATGGAATCTTGCCCCATCTTGGCAGTACACGACTGATGCCAGTATGTAACTGCTGCGTTGCGGGCGAAGTTCTCCATTTCGCTTCGACCTAGTTTGCCTGGCAGAGCTTCACGTTTCACCAGTTTCTCGAAGACGGTACTATTGCCGAGGTCACGGCAAAGTTCGATGTTAGTGAATGCGGCTTTAAGGTCATCAGGGTGCGACAGAGTGTTTGCATCGATTAGCACCGGGTCGTTTACGTCAGGGCCGGAAAGCCTCAACGTGCCTCGGCTTTTAGGGTGCGCCAGACCCGCAAACATTGTCCAACCGTGCGCCGGAACCCCAAGGTAAGCCGTATCCGCGCTGGGTACCGGAAACTCAACCTGACAGTGAAACATATCGGGCTGCTTGAGGTTGGGATCACTAGTCCAGTAAAGAGTAGCTTCCGAGCCGCCATTGCCAATCTTCTGAGGCTCAAGGTATTCAAAGATGCAACCAAATGAAACGTGGTCTTGATGATTCTGTCCAACACCAGGAAGGTGCTGAACAACTGGTATTCCGTGCCTGCGAAGTTCTTCTTCCGGCCCGATTCCGGATTGGAGGAGAACCTTCGGCGTATTGATTGCGCCGAGAGAGAGTATGACTTCCTCTGAAACGTAGTACTGATTGCGCCTGCCATCCTGGATCACCTCAACTCCGATAACAGACTTGTCATCAAAGATAAGCTTGCTGACAATAGTGTCAGTCAAGACCGATAAGTTCGGCTGATTCAGGCGAGGATAGACATACGATCGAAAGATGGAAGAACGACATCCGTTTTGGATAATTAGATCGTTTATAGCAGCGCCTCCGCGCCCTTCCATCATTTCGCCGTTGGGACTCTCGAAACGCGGAATACCCATACTGTTTGCGGCCTCAATCATGGCCTGTGCAATGGGCTGGGGATTTGCTGCGGATTCCACATAAACAGGGCCGCCTGTTCCCCGACGCACAGGGTCACTTGCTCCCTGCCAGTTTTCGATACGGCGATAGATATCCAGGATGGATTCATACCCCCACGCCGGATCGCCGGAAGCCTCAGCGAAGTAGTTCCAATCATTCTTGTGTCCTCTTGCCCATACCATGACGTTGATACTTGAGCCGCCCCCAAGTACCTTGCCCATATTCAGTGGAATTGAGCGTCCGTTCAGATGCGCGTTGGGCTGTGCAACGAAAGCCCAGTCACGTTCTGAACCAAGATTCAACGGCCATTGTGCTGGAGTCATCACCTCTGGCACTTCATCAGTTCCACCTGCTTCGATTAGCAAAACATTAACTTGTTTGTCTTCGGCGAGCCTTGCCGCTATTACTGAACCCGCAGGGCCTGCGCCGCAGACGATGAAGTCGTAGTGTTCGTTCACCATAAGAGAAGTACCTCCAAATTTCGTAATGTTGATTTGTTCTTGCTTGGGCGTTAGACGGTCGGGATCGTTCCTCCGTCAATGACATATTCAGCACCTGTGATGTAAGAGGCGCGATCGGACACCAAAAAAGCAACAAGCTCCGCGACCTCTTGGGGGCGACCTGGTCGTCCCATCGGGATTCCTCCGAGTGAGTCCATCAGCCCTTGGCGTTGAGTATCAAGGTCTGTGCCGGACTGCTGAGCTAATCTCTCGATGAGTCTCTCAGCCGCCTTCGTTTCGATGAAACCGGGCGCGACGGCGTTGACACGCACCCCCTGGGGCGCAACTTCGTTTGACAGCCCTTTGCTGTAGGTTGCCAGCGCCGCTTTTGCCGCCGCATACGCTAATGTCGCGTCGTAAAGCGGGAGCCGACTCTGGATCGACGAGATATGGATGATGACACCTGACTTCTGTTCAAGCATCCGGGGCAGAAACGCCCGATCCAAACGGACGGCAGCGAATAAATTGTCATTAATTGCCTGCTGCCAATCCCCATCTGTCAGGGCAAGCGCACCACCGCTTGGCGCAGAAGAGCCGCCGACATTGTTAATTAGGATGTCCACACTGCCGAAACGAGCGAATACTTCCTGCACAAGTTTGTTTACCCCATCGGGCGTGCTGAGGTCAGTCCCTATGAACAGGTCAGGCGATTGAAGGTTTTCGGGAATTGAACGCGCGGTAGTTATGACTGTTGCACCAGCTTGCCTCAGTCGTGTAGCGATCGCTTCACCTATGCCTTTTGTCCCGCCTGTTACCAAGACTTTTTTGCCGAGTAGTTCGGTGGAATCAATTCGGATGTTGGTAATTGTATTTGTGTTCATGTTGAATGTGTTTGTATTTGTGTTCATGTTGAAATCATCAAGCAGTGGTAACAGGCTGAAAATAATTGGGAGTTAATTTACTGAGTCGCTAGCAATTTAATGAATGACAGCAACAATAGCTGCCGTTATTTGTTCCACAGTCCAGCGATCGCTATAGCGAATCCCATTAATAAACAGTGCTGGGGCAGATGTTACTCCACTTTGATATCCACTCTCGATATCTTGATGGATGCGATCAATGTGAGCTTGTGTCGATATATCTTGCAGGAACTTATAAATATCAAGTCCTAAACTATCGGCATACTCCACAAGAAAGCCGTTTTCCAGGGCGTGTTGATGCGTAAACAGTAGGTCGTGCATTTGCCAAAACTGACCCTGTGCGGCGGCGGACTCTACAGCTTCCGCTACCTTTTGCGCGCGGGGATGGAGTGTATTCTCAATGAAATGACGAAATACTACACAAATCCGATTCTCCTCAGGAAAATTAGAAGTGAAATGCTGTTGAATGACCTGAATTAATTGATGCAGTTCTCCGCATTGAGAACATTCGTAGTTTCCATATTCCACAAGTACAACTGGGGCATTGAGCGTTCCCTGGTAGTGATCGCGCTGGGAAGGTGGAACAAGGAGTTGGTTAGAATAGCTATCTTGGTTCATCGGACATTTTGACAAAAGAGTTTCTCATGACATGAGTGACTGCCATGACTATTTATGATTCCTCCTACAATCGTTGAACCTTCCAATACATCCTGATCAAGGAGAAAAGAGAAAAAAGAATGAAAAGCAATTTGTTTTATCTTTACCCTTTGTCCTTTCCCAAAATATTGGAATTTCGCTCCTTTATTTCAATAGCTTTAGCTTACAGAGTTGGCAATACTTTGTCGCCAACTCAGAGTTGAGTCTTGAAAAGAACTAAAGGATGGGCGTGATCTATCTCTGCGACTAATCAGCAACCGAACTTAAGTTCAGTCACAACTTAGCAAGCCCTCGTTTCAATGCTGTAACCACCGCCTGAGTGCGATCGCTCACGCCCAATTTGCTCAAAATGCGATTGACGTGAAATTTGACCGTACTTTCAGTAATATTCAAAGCCACACCAATGTCATGATTGCTTAAACCATCGACCATGAGGTGAATGACTTCTCGCTCACGAGCGCTCAACTCTGGGTTGTTCATGCGTTGCACCAGCTTGGCAGCAACTTCGGAAGGGATATATTGTTGCCCGCTATGAACGATATGGATGGCATTGAGGAGCGCTTCGGGTTCAGCATCCTTAAGTAGATAGCCTTTAGCGCCAGCGCGTAATGCACGATAAATATCTTCATCACCATCATAAGTGGTTAGCACAATGATCCGGGCATGGGTAAATTCAGCGCAGATGGCGATGGTCGCATTTACACCGCTCATGTGGGGCATACGTAAGTCCATTAAGGTGATATCGGGCTGTAGCTGCCGATAACAGGCGATCGCCTCTTGCCCATCGCCCGCTTGTCCCACAACGATCATATCTGGCTCATTCTCAATCATGGCGGCGAGTCCCTGACGGACGATCGCGTGATCATCAACAAGTAAAACGCGAATGGTTGCGGACTGGCTCATACTGCTGCCTCCCGGTTTACCGTGACCAGCACTTCTGTTCCCTGGCTCAGTTGACTTTCAATTGATATCTGTGCCCTAATGTGTTCCGCTCGTTCAGTCATCCCCAGTAAGCCAAATCCCTGGCTGAGCGTGGTAGTGGTGACTTCAAACCCCTGTCCATTGTCTTTAATTCGTAAAAAGCATAAGGTTGGCTCATAAACCAACTCAACTCGAATTTCGCTCGCATGAGCATACTTGATTGCATTCGTAAAGGCTTCCTGTCCAATTCTCAGCAGATGATTCTCAGTTTCAGGCGGTAGCCCATAGGGCGTGCCAATAATGTCGTAAATCAGGCGAGTTTCGGTTGAGGATGACATGGTGGCTATAAATCGCTCCAAGGCCGTCCACAGGTTGCCATCTTCTAGTAATTGGGGACGCAGTGCCGCAACCGATCGCCGAGCCTCTGTCAGCCCACTGCGAGCCAGATATCGAACCGTATCAATATGGGTCTGCACGGCATTTGGGTTGGTTGCGACTAATCGAGAGACAGCTCCCATATGAACCAGAATCCCTGTGAATGCTTGCGCCAGTGTATCATGAATTTCTCGTGCCATGCGGTTGCGTTCCTCCAGAATGGAGGCTGCTTCGGCACGTTTGCGCTCTTGCAGTGCAGCGTTTCGCTGTTCGCTAATGTCGAAAGATACACCCAACATTCGCACAGGCTGTCCGGCTTCGTTATAGATCCCTCGACCTCGACTAACGAGCCAGTGAATACTACCATCTGGGTAAATTATTCGATATTCCCCTTCATAATCAGTATGAGTTGCCAGAGCGGTTGTAAGCGCTTGCTCAACCCGATCGACATCTTCTGGATGAACCCGCTCCCACCACGCCTGATAGCTAACCTCAACTTCATCAGGCGCTACCCCCAGCAATCGAGTGTTGTTATCATCCCAATGCACGGTATTGTCTAAGATGTTCCAATTCCAACTGCCGATGTAGGCGAAATTCATTGTTAGCCTACGTTGCTCTTCACTTTGGCGCAGGGCGTTTTCAACTTGCTGACGCTGTTCAATCTCTTGTGAAAGCAGCAACGTTCGCTCAGTGACTTGTTGTTCTAAGGTGTGGTTGTAGTCGGCTAGCAGTTTCTCTGCTTGCTTACGCTCGGTAATGTCTTGAAAGGCGACGATCGCATAAGCCACCTTACCCTGTTCGTCAAAAACTGGAGTTCCCCACCCTTCAACGGGAATAATTGCGTTGTTTTGGTGAATCTCTACATCGTCAATCCTGGTGCATTCGCCGCTCAAGGCTCGGATAATTGGCAGTCTCTCACTCGGATAAATTTGATCGGTTCCCGTTACATAAAATTGATAAACCTCTGAAAATTGCTCTGATGTAGCGGCAGGATCAACGCCTTTACCCATTAGCTCAATGCCCCTCTGATTGACATAGTAAGGGCGACCCATCGCGTCAACAATACCAATGCCTACAGGAATCGCTTCGAGAAATTGAGTCATCTGACTTTCGCTGGCGCAGAGCTTGGAGTAAAGTTTGGCATTTTCGATCGCGATCGCTGCCTGCGTAGAGAGTAGATTCAGAACTTGGGTTCGTTCGGGTGTAAAGGCTCCAGCCGCTAATTGATTTTCTAGATACAACAAGCCAACAAGCTTGCTCTGATTCAGCAGTGGCAAACAGAGAAGCGATTGAGTTTGATTATTCTGAATATAGGGATCATGGATGAAATGACCTTCACGCGTTGCGTCATTTAAGAGGACAGTTTCATGTGTTCGGATCACATATTGAATGATTGATTCAGGTAAGCGATTCGTGATTGGAGTTGATTGCAGTACTTGGGTTGTGCGACCACTTTCACCTTCAACCAGCTCACAAGCAGCGTCGATTCTCCATTCGCCTGCGTTTTCTAAAAGCAAACATCCGGTTTGGGCCCCAGCATTCTCGATCAGGATCTGCATTAGCGAACTGAGCAACTGCTCCAGTTCAATCTCGCTGGAAATTGCTTGAGATGCTTTCATCACTGTTGCTAAATCGAAAGCAACCTGCGAAGTATCAGAGGTAGTTCCAACTGTGGTGAGGATTAAAGGAGCGTTCACACCTGATGACTGGGCAAAGAACTGGGGATAGCGCGTTTCCAAATCCTTGACTTTTGCGGTTGCTCCCCAGCGATCATAGCAATAATGAGCTTCTTTCATGTATAGTTGAGCAATCTTTTCTCGACCTCGCCCTAGATAGAATTTGGCAGCCAATTCATAGGCCAACGCTTCTTCTTGGATATATGCGTTTTCTCTAGCGCCTTGAATCGCCTGTTCGTAGAACTCCTCTGCCTCAAGTAACTGACCTAAGACTCGTGCTTTTTCTGCTTCAGCTAAATGATATTTGTGCAAATAATTCATGGGTGCATAATGCGCCCATTGCTTCATCTTTTCCTGACTAACTGCAACTTTCTTGAGAATTTCCTCCTGCACTTGAGTACTGCTATCAAGATAGGTTGCGAGTCTTGCCAGAGAATCATAGAGATAGTACAAAGGCTGAAGGAAGGCACCTGTTAGTCGGATCAAATGAGTTTCTGCTAGATCTGCATTTTTAACAGCTTGAGCGTATTCACAAAAGAGGTAGCACAGGCAAAGTTTGTTCAAATGTACAGTAAAGATAGTACTTCCATCATTTGCAGCTTCATATTTTGGCAGATCATTCTCCTCGTTGTAGAATTCGCCGATGAGTTGAGTTGGGTTAGTCGAGCGTCCTATTAAGTTTACAACGACTTGTCGAAAGATTTGATTCCAAGTTAGTGCCGTTTCCTGTTTGATTTGATGGATTGCTTCGCCATAGATCGCCATATTGCGTTCAACCTCTGCAAGTTCTTTGCCATTAGCATAGGATTGAAAACAGTGGGTATAAGCGCAGTAGGCGGCAGACTCTAAATCTCCAGTTTCTAGCCCAATTTCATAGCCTTCCAGTAATGGCTGCAATAATTCTCTAGTATGTTCTTTCCGATGGATGATAAAGTTATTAACGGACAGCAATGTTCTAGCTCTGAGTTTATGGGTACGAAGCTGTGACAAAAGCCGTAGAGCAAGCTTTCCAAATTGGTAGCCAGCCTCGATGTTTCCGATCATTCCACAAAGAATTAACCCAAAAGTGCCATAGGCAAAGGGAGATACAACAGCATTACCGTACTGAATTGATAAGCTTACTTGTTTAGTCACAAGCAGAGGCATTAGATTAGGAACCGCAACATAGGCGGCGATCGTAATGCTTGATAGGATTTTCATCGCCGCTAGCTTGTCCGGTTCAGTCATCTCTGGTAAATGGATCAAGCTCTCAACCTCTTTCTCATGGAAGAGACCGATGATTGTATCTAGTTCAAGATGAATATCTGATTGACTAAGCGTTTTGGGGAAATTGATTTCCAGTTGTTGCAAAACTTGCAATGCCGTATTAATTGCTTTTAGGGGTTGGTTCTGTGCAGTATCGGTTTGAATTTTGACTTCGTAGGTTTTCACGCTATCAAGGATCGTTTTAGCTTCTTGTAAAACGATCGCTCCCCAGTATTCCACCTGTTCAAAATCGCCACACAGGTACGCAACTTCTGTTGTTTCTTGATATAATTCTAAGGTCAAGTCATAGTTTGTTTGCCAACTAGAAGCGGTTAGCCATGCCCTTCCTATAGCTAGATAGTTTTGAGCCGTACCGTAGGCGATCGCCCCTTTTGCTTTCTGCCCTGCCATCAAATTGAATTTAGCAATCTCATCCCGTTCGGGTCGAGATGTAACAAGCTCAATTCCATGATTGAGATGATCGACAATTTCAAATAATCGATCTGATTGGCGCTCTGGCAATGTCTTTTCAAGCAGAGTACGACCAATTTGAAGATGAACAATTTGCTTTTGCGACTCATCCATCAAGGCATAGGCAGCTTGCTGCACACGATCGTGCAAGAATTTGTACTCTTGAACTAACAAATTCTCATCTAATTCAGCAAGAGGCTGAATCAATTCCGCTTGAATCGCTGCCAGCAAATCTAGAGAAATCGCCTGAGGGGATTGCTTACAAATGATCGCCAATGTCTCTAAATCAAATTCTGCCCCAACACAAGCGGCTAAACGGAGTATTTGCTGAGTCCCCTCTGGTAATTTCTGCAACTTGAGCAGTAGCAACTCCACCACATTATCAGTTATATTCTGGGCTTGGATCTGTCCCATATTCCATTGCCAGCTCAAGCGTGTTGCATCAAAGGTCAATAGATTTTCGCGATGCAGCATTCGCAAAAATTCGTTGACAAAAAAAGGATTTCCCTTCGTTTTACGCAACACCAATTCAGCTAAGGAATGTACAGTGTCAGTGTTTTGATGCAGCGTTTGGGCGATCAACTGGCTTAATGGCTCTAGTGTTAAGGGTGCCAGATGGATTTCTTGAAGCACTGATCCTTGTTTTCGCAATCGCTCCAACAGGACTGTTAATGGATGGGATGAAGTCACTTCATGATCGCGATATGCTCCAATCAGAAACAGGGATTGGGTTTGCTCGTCAAGCATGATTAGCTCAATTAATCTGAGTGTGGCTGAATCTGCCCACTGTAAGTCATCAAAAAAGATCACGAGTGGATGCTCTGTTGAGCAGAATACTCGGATGAACTGCTGGAAGATGCGATTGAAGCGATTTTGAGCTTCCGTGGCTCCCACCTCTGGAACGGGTGGCTGCTTGCCGATAATCAGTTCTACTTCAGGAATTACATCAACGATTAGCTGTCCGTTGTTGCCCAAGGCTTTTAGTAGACGAGATCGCCATTGCTGCAATTGTTCTTCTGGTTCACCCAGCAGTTGTTGTAACAATTTTTGTAGAGCAACTGCGATCGCGCTGTAGGGAATATTGCGCTGAAATTGATCGAATTTACCCGATGTGAAATAACCGCGCTTTTGGGTAATTGGTTTATAGATTTCTTGCACTAACGCAGATTTCCCAATGCCAGCATAGCCAGATACCAACATCATTTCAACTTGGAATTTTGGGTTGCCCGTTTGTTGGTTTTGTGAAGTTGTTTGTGGATTGTTTGCTAAAGCAGCAACGGGATTTGACTCTGGACACGCTACGCGAACAAATGCCGCCAATAACATTGCAATTTCCTTATCCCGTCCATAAAGTTTTTGGGGAATTTGAAACCGATCAGAAACGTCTTGAAGTGCCAGTTGAATACTAGAGATTTGACCGATTTGTTCTAATTGTTCAGCACAGATTTCTAAATCTGCTTTGATGCCCCAAGCACTTTGATAACGATTTTCAGCATTTTTCGCCATCAATTTGAGAATAATATCTGAAACTGGCTTGGGAATCGTTGTATTTATTTCATGAGGCGGAATTGGATGTTTGGCAATATGACAATGGACTAGCTCCAGCACGTCTGTGGTGGGAAACGGTAGTTGTCCTGCGAGCAGTTCGTAAAATGTCACACCAAGGGAGTAAAAATCGGTGCGGTAATCAAGCAAACGGTTCATCCGCCCGGTTTGCTCTGGAGATAGGTATGCGAGGGTTCCTTCTAAAACATGAGGACTTTTGAAAGTCGGATTCGTGCGGTTAAATCGGGTGGCAATTCCAAAGTCAATAATTTTGACAACACCAGTATCCAGATTGATAACTATATTTCCAGGGTTGATATCTTTATGAATGACATTGGCTGCATGGATTCTGCCAAGAATGTCAGTGAGGGCGATCGCAAGACCTAGAAAATTCGATAAAGGCATCGGGCAGAAAATATTTGGACGCTTGTGCATCCATTGCTCTAAAGACTCTCCTCCAAAATCTTCTAAGAGAATCACCAGAGTGCGTTGATAATCCTGCTGGTTGTATGCCTTGATAACTCCTTCCAGATTGAGGGAATGGGTAATTTTATATTCCTGTCTGTAGCGAGTCAGTTCTTTGGGAGACGGATAATCAAGCTTTAGCATTTTAACGATGATCTCTACCCCATCGTCTCTCATGCCTCGATATACCAGAGAATTAGAACTTTCGTATATCTTATTTTGGATGGCGATACCAGGTAGAGAAATCATAAAGCAACTCTTGAGAGTATTGTCTGGCATACCTCAAACTATACAGCAATTCTTATTATAATACCGTTGACAATTTACGAGCGTTCAAAGCCTGTAAAAACATCATTATTCTGCTAAAATGGTGAGGAATCGTTCTCCTCAATCTTTGATACTTAAGTCTGGAATTGCAAAAATTACAAAAACAAGCAATGAAAGATGATCGATTAGAGATGCAATATCCCGCTCCGGCGTTTCCCCAACAACCGCAGCCATTACCAGGACTTGCTCAAAAGATGCAGCCCCAACCGGATCACGGTAAGCAAAGCTACATTGGATCTGGAACGCTTGCAAGTCGCAAGGCATTGATCGCGGGAGCCGATTCTGGAATTGGGTGCGCTGGTGCGATGGCGTACTCGCCCACCGTAGGCGATTGCATTTGCTCAGGAAGGTGCTGATGTTGCGATCGGCTATCTTAAGAGTGAGGAGGCTGATGCTCAAGAGGTCATCCAATTGGATCAATTTACCAGCTTCAACTCTTCACGCTTGCTGTTAGATCCAACCATCTTAAGCAACTGCTGATTAAGATAACTTTGCGCCGAAACATAAAGGTTATCCCAAATGACAGGATTCCGGCAGATTTTGCTACCAACTGTATTACCCGCCAACTTTTCTGACACCAAATACTTGCGGTAATAGTTATTCCACAGATGTTGCAGAAAATCTTCAGCAAACTCATCAAAAGGTATTATCCAGTTGTAGTTCTCATCCAAAAACACCCGATAAGCAGCAACGATGGGCATGGCGATATCCGCCGGCGCAGAAAAGCCGAACGAATATCTGCTATCGGGTAGCAGCGTATTCTTGCGTGCGTCGATTGAGGCGAGGTCAACTACTCCTTTTTTCTTAGGCTTGGTGATATGTTCCTCAATGATTTGAAACAACCTTTGCTCAATCCACAACCCTTTGGACAGTAGTGGCAACAGTTTCGACAGACGTTGTCTTTCCGCCTCACTCAAGCTAGGTGTGTTACTCACAGGTGGGTGTTTGGTTCTGCTTTTAGAGTCTGGGTTGTACTTATTCCTATCCAAACAATTCATTAATTTGATGAGATGGTTGACATTGCACTGTGGACTCTTAGGCGCACCGCTTTGGTTTTGGTAATAAGCAATTCTGAACTTTGTCTTTTGCTCACGTTCCAATTGTGCTAAGAACTGCTTGAGGAATTTGTAGTCACCCCTGGCGTTGACTTTAGAGCGCGCATCCACCGGGGCAGATGTGTTTGATGCCAGAGCGATATCCTTAGCCTCATCTTCCGTTAAGCCAATATGTATTGTGACTTTGACTCTAGCTTCTGTTAGGTCATATTTATAATTTCTTGCTTGCTCAAACGCTAAAACCGTATGCCCACCATTAATGATGCCGTCGCTACCACCCTCAGAAGCCTCAAGTATCTCTAGCTCTAGCTGAGTCTTTTTACTGTTGGGCTTAACCTTGTTGGCACACAGTACAATTCCACTATGCCGCTCGAAGAACTTTTCGGGTTCGGTGGTCAGTGAGTCAAAAATTTGTCTGTATGTCGAACTTTTCTTGTTTGGTTCCCGAATATTTGGTTCTAGTGGTAGGTCAGAGGGAAAGCTGTCAACGTGAACGGTAGCGATGATGCAATTGGAAGTTGCATTGAAAAACTGGTCTATTTTCAAAGCCCAATTTTTTGGCATAGTTTCTTTGGTGTGAGGTCGCAGGGATATTTATGAAGGATACAAAATCTAGGAGCAAATTGCACTAGCCAAGAACTTAGAATTACTACAACAGAATTAATTCATTAAATCTTTTTAGTACACTTAAGACTTGCTGGATCTCATTTAGTTTTTCTATAGATAAAGCATCAGAACGAGCATATTGTGGATTTTGTGCCTGAACTAATTTGACAAAAACAAACTCTCTACCATTGACAAGCAAACCAAACGTTGGTCGTTCAGTATTGGGAGTGTCGAGTATGTAAGCCAATGCTTGAGGAAGTGCAGATATCACATCAAATTTAGTGCTTTTAGATTCAATAACAAGTATCCAAAGTCTTTTATTTACAACTAAAACATCAATACTACCTTTAACGATAACGCTTTCATCTACAGCAGAAATTTCAGTAGAAGTTTCTGTTTCAATCTCGAAACTGGGTTGATAAAAACCAGCTAAATCAAGTAGTGGAGACAACACAACCATCTTCACTACTTCTTCAGACATGGGGCGGCGTTTAGTTAAATTTGAATAATTGCTTTTTACTCTTTCTAAAGATGATTTTTCAATATCTGTTAGCAAAGGTAAATTTTCTCTCCATTCTGGGAAAAAATTACTATCGGTAACTAACTCTAATCCAAAAGTTTCCTCCAGTTCATAAAGACTGATATCCCGCGCTTGGATTGTTTGTACCATAATAAATTAGGAAATGAGGGATACATCCGTATTATATAGCAGTCCATAAAAACTTTGTAAATGCTCAGATTCAGCTATGCTAAAGGGATAGCCATCACGCATTAGCACTTTGCGTTATCGTAGTGAGAAATACTTTGATGTACTTGTTAGCTGCACACCCGAATTAGAAAAAAATAAAGCAATGTGGTTATACACATCGCTTTGCTTTTAATTACCCAACAATTTTAATCACATCAGCTAGAACAGCCTCAGCTTTATCGCCCGTTGGCACAAACAACCGCTTGCGCCACTGGATGATCTCAGTGAAACATCCAACAGCCACAAGTCGATCAGCCAGAGAAATGGCATCAACCAATTCCAAGCGAGGTTCACCAGCAATATTAGAACGACGCAAAGTTACGCCTCCCGGCAACATCTGAGAATAGCCTTCGTTGAGTACCAGTGAAACAAGTTCTGCTGGAGAAAGCAGCGTGTTCTTCAACCCAAGCTGTTCCGTCACAGACTGAATATCTACTGCGTTGACCACCCGCCCCAGAATCTTCTGCCCATCACTAGTTTGCAGGCGGAAAACCCGACTGTTCTTCTGTGGCAGAATTTTCCAGATAGGTAACAGTATTCCTGTGACCAAATGCAGATAGTCAGTGATAAATTTGGGCAGCGCGTCTACTTCCTTCGACCATGCAGCAACAAAAGCATCAGCCGAAACCTGCTTCCAAGCCAATGATTCCAACTTATCAACAGGTACGCGAGTCTCTTTCTGTGGACGAACAAGTAAAACCCGTGGCACGACACCACCATCACTATCAAAGAAGCTGTGCGTAGGAATGGATACAGCCGTGTTACCTGATTTCTCATTTACCATGAGTCGTCCTTGGTACTTGGTAGCAAACTCCAATATTTCCTCAGCAGTTTTGATGTTGGTTTTCTGAACTTGCTCAATCTTCAGGTAATTAGTTATGCTAGCCGTTGCTGGATGAGTATATACGTTTTCGCAACTTTCGACAGTGAACTTTTCAGCCCTCAGCGTTTCCACTCCGATTTCAAATACACCATTTGCGATCGCCGTCTCGATTTGTTGACTCAACAGCAGTTCAAATCTCTCGAAGATGATATTCTGCATCCCAATCCTCAAAGCCAGCAAGCGATTGAGAAACTGTCGCAACGGTGGAAGGTCGATTTTCATACCGCCTTCATGAGATGTTAGCGATAGTCCTGTCATGGCTTCAAAAGTCCCTAGTGGAACTTCGTAAAATCGACCTTGGAAGATTTGCTCGAACAGTTCGTACAAGGCATACTCTGCATACTGAGATTCTAAGTTATCTTTAGTATCAAAGATGCCGTTACCTCCAGTCTGTCGTTGTCCGCGAGTGAGTGCGCCAAGACTGTCCAGCCGTCGAGCGATAGTCGAAATAAAGCGGCGTTCACCTCTGACATTGGTGGTTACAGGTTTGAACACAGGTGCTGATGCTTGGTTGGTGCGGTGTGATCGCCCAAGCCCTTGAATGGCATTGTCAGCCCTCCAACCGGCTTCGAGCAAATAGTGCGATCGCCTTCTACGATTCACCGCGTTGAGATCCGCATGATAACTGCGCCGCTTCTAAAAGTTTGGACAAAGTTACCCACAAGTGGATAATTTAGTCAAACCCAACTACGCGGTATAAGTTCGCTCAACTAGAAGTGCGTTTTCGCTTGCTTTGACCAGATTGTTCTGACCATCGCTTGACCACTAGTTCCCAGTTAGAGATACTGAAATAATCATGGCGAGATGATATTTCAGCACAAGACTTAAGAATGTTATTCAGTTGGTTCCACAGGCTCCATACGTGCTTTCCATCCTTCACGGAGAGATAGGCGGTTATGGAGCCTGGAACATTTTCAGTCAATCGCATACCACGCCTAGCAATAGCTAAAGCAGCAGCTTCATCACTGGCTAAACCATACTGACGTGCATATTTCACTAAACCAATTAAACTGGTGTAGGCGGGATTTACTTTCATCAAGTAAATGCCACGATTACTTAAAATGCTTTCTAGTAATTTGTAAAAACGGCTATATGCCCAGCCAGAAAGCATCCGAGCATATTTTCTTCCACGTTCCCTTAATTGCTCTTTCTTAGTAGAAAAGTCTAATTTTTCACAAACAATCGGGCAAGCAAATGTTGTGGCTAATCGCGCCAGTTGTAAGCAAGCTTCAACAATCTGCGCGTCTTGTTTGCCTGATGGTAGTCCCATCTGTAGCGGGATTTGACCATGAGATTTGAGATTACCATCTTTATCAACATATGCCCAGCCGATGGAGCCAGGATTTATATCAATCCCAATACAGCCGTAAGCAGAATGCCGGGAAACTCGATTGACTGGTACTGGTGTAAATTTTACGGCTGCATTCCATTTGTTGTGCTTGCGAAAGAAATGCCATGTCTTTGCGCCGTCTTCGGGCAATCGGTAATGCAAGCAGTCAAAGTTGCCTAGCTTTGTTTGTACGTATTTTCCAAATCTTGATTCTAGACAAGCTGGTACGCGAAGCTTAAAGTTAGCACCGTCCCATTGACAAACGTGATTACCAAAGCTTTCATCCTTGGAACCAACTACAAATACTTGATTTTTAGAAATAACTGTTTGAATGGGGGCTGTTTTTAAGTGTTCGATTTGTTGAGATAACTTGTAAGCCCGACGCTTTTTATTGTGAATTTGAAACTTTAGATGTTGCCAATTAGTGGCACGAAACTTTAAAGAACAAGACAGTGGAAAGCGGCATCCTGTTTTAGATTTCTGCCAGTTCTTTCTAGCGTAAAACTTAGCCGAATCAGATAACTTCTTCTCTGACTTCGTAATCCAAGAGTTGAGTGATTTTAATTTACCTTCCAGTGTTTTAATATGGAGCTTACGACTTTCTTTAGAAGCATTAACAGCACCTTCAGTAAATCTAATTACACCAGTGGCGTGTCGCCTTGATATGCCATAAGTTTTCTGTAAATGAGTATTCCAACTAGAGTCATGAAAGCTATTTACTGCTAAAAGGTGATTAGCTGTCTCACACGCTGCTTTATGGAATACCGAACTATAAGCAGCCAAAAACATCTCAAACTTTGTAAGTCCTAAACTATTCAATTCTTCTGCTGGTGTCGGTAATCCTTTAACATACGTGAGAGTCGGCATTTATTTCACCTCATCAATTACATTAACTACCCCACCAAATAGCTGATAACTTGCGGGTCTATCGCCATAATCCGCTTTCTGATTGACGCAGGCGGATTCTGGAAAAACCGCTTTAAGTCCTGACTTCTAACCTGATAACAATGAATAGATCGCTTTTTGGCTTTGAGCCAGCCCTGTCTCACCCATTTAGTGATGGTGGTTGGATGTAAACAAAGGCTTTTGGCAATTTCACTGCAACTATAGTTATCAAGGGTAGGGCGGATAGAGTAACCGAGTTTGTACAGTTTGCAAGCAATCGCTAATTCTGTACGGTAATAACCCCTTCTTTTGAGGCGGAAAGCGATTTGCTTTACTGTAAACATATCCGCCATTTCTTCAAGGGTGTCTAATTCTTCTTCAGTCCATTTAATACTCATGATTCATTCTCCAAAATCTCAGGCAAACAACAAGTTAATGTGTCTTTTTGAAGAACCCAGAAGTCAGAAAGCACCTATTTATAAATTGATTAATTCTGACTTCTAGCTTTTGAGAACTTCGGGCAAATTCTTACCAAGACTCACCAAACTCATCAAGCATTGCACTAGAACCAGTAGCACATACACCGCATAAACCCGTGTCCTCATAACCTCCAGGCAGGGTTAATTCATGCCCACATGATGAACATTTATGCTGTGGTTTTTGTTTGCTTTTCTTCTTTTTCGGTTTCATAGTTTAAAGCTCTTAGCAACAAGAAAGTATCGTGGCGACCCAAAGATGAATCGCCGTTACCAGCCCCTAACTACCGTCTTCTAGCAGGTACAACTGGCTGATTCTGCGGTTGTAGCGATGCCCGTGCTTCAGTCTCGGATACTCCGGGTAGCGCAGGTCTAACCTCTGCATTCAACGCCCATCTTTCATAAGTCTCGTTTGTCACCCAGTCTAAGGTCGCCCCTGACTCAGCCCCAGAGCGAATCATCTCGGCTGCTTCCAGTGCATCTTTCTCAAAATCAGACTGCGGGTTACGATACGACCACTGAATGAACCAATATGTACCAAGCGCACCGTCTACTTTCTGGAACTCGGCACAGAAGATGTAGTTTTTCAGCACCGAAGCGATTGCCTCATAGCAAAACTCTTTCGGATCTCCAGGCATTCCATCCTCACACCATTGCTGAAAAGCACGATTGGCGAAGTGGTTGTACAGTCCGGCGAATGAGTCTTTACTACGGCGGTGCATCAGAAAACTGAGCAGCATCGAAGCCTGACCCTTGAATTGGTCTTTGAGTCCGCCTGTTACTGGAATCACCCATAGTTCGGTGAATGCTTCGTTGGTGAAGTTTTCGTTGATAGTGAGTAAGCGGTCAGGGCGGGAGATAGCGATCGCAAAATCAGCTTTGTTACCTTTGAGATATCCGCCTTGCTGTGCTTCCAGGATTGTTAGCTTGGGAGGGCAATCGAGTAGAAATTGCCCATATTCTTTGGCGCAATTAGCTTGTAATTTAGGTTGACTGGGTGGAATAAGAAAAACGCTGTTGTTGATTTTGAGTGTTTCCATGACTGTGAATTACTGAGGTTTACGTGAAGTGGTTGTATGGTGGTGAATTAGCGTGATTGAGGCGTTTAACCTTCAGGAAAGATATTTGCGGTAATGTCAAACTTTTCTTTTTCCTCAAGCCCTGATTGTAGATAAGACAGCGCAGTTTGGGCATCAGCGACAGTTAGATCAGGTTGATACTCAAGTGTGACAAAATCAGGGTGTTTGCTAATTTCTCGAAGGATGAGTTGAGCCGCATCAATAAATGACTGTAAAGTGGGTGGAGAATCCCAATACTTCTGTTGTAGCTGGATGGTTGCTTCTTTATTGACAGCAGATTCAGCCGTTGCTACAGTTACAGGGATTGTTTTTAATTCAAACTTGAGCAGTTCAAGTTGCAGTGAGTGTTGGTCTATATCTGCCTGGATTTGGGTTTTTAATTCTTGTGGTGTGAGTAGTTTTACCTCGTCCTCTACTCGGTGTTCTTCATCCTCATATCGCTTATCAGGCATGAGAATATAACGCCATCCCTCACCATATTCACTGGCGAGAAATGTACCTGCGGGGTAATACTTCATGCCTATTATCGGCCCTTGCTGGGTACGTTGACCAAAGGTAAATTGAGGGTATTGCCAACCCCGCGAAATTGATATTGTGGGTTCCATTGTTGTGTTAATGAAGAGATTGGTATAGTTGATTACGTCATTGGATCGCAGTAATAGACAGGAAAAGCAGGAGTGTAGAACAAAGGGGATGCAGTCTATTCCCTCTTATTTGTCTGACCCCTGCACCATTTCCTCCGCTACGCTGTCACTAACTCCGCGCTATCAAGTAAGTGCTTCAACTCCACAGAAGCCATTTGTTCAAGCGGTCTGTATTGCAAGTCTTCATCCAACGTATCGGCACACTCTGGCAATTCTGCTCTTGAAACTAACCACACCGCATCTGACGCAGAATTACAAAATATTTGCTGTTTTGTTACATCATCTGTGCGAGTGAACCACCAGTTACCATTGGTCTGTCCTGCTTCGCCTATTTTCTCGTCACCTCGGTAAATTCCATCGTCTAGCAATTCCAGCCCCAGGTTTTCGCATTCGTCGGCAATCTGTACCATGATTTCATTGCCTGTTGTAGCTGCTGGGGTTTCTGGCTCCTGAACTGGTAATGAACCATCCTTGTGATGTGTGCAGATGTAGCGGTATGATTTAGCCCAAGTGTTAGCACGAAATTCTTCTTTGCCGTTAACCAATACAAGCCAGGGCTGGGTTACAAATGCGTTGTGATCGTAAGCGATGTGGGCTATTAGTTGACCATTTACATAGATTTCATGGTAGTAAAAGCCAATTTCAACGCTGGTGTATTCTTCGGGTGCGATTGTCTGAGTTTGAGCTTCTAGATGGCTGTATAGCTCTGCCTGTGCTGCGGCTTGCTCATCTATTGGGGCGCGGTTGAAGCTTGTTAACGCTTGCTGTGTATGGGTAAAGTGCGACATAATATGATTTCCTGCCTCTTAGTGGGGTTAGGTTTTCACAAAGGGCGATCGCTAGTTTTCCAGACAGGGCGATTGCCTTTTGTTATTCTGTATCTACTATATCCTTTTGTACAATACTTGTCAATACATTACGATACATAATACTCAATACCTTGCAATACAAGTTTGAGCAAGAGTAAATTTAGGATGTAGGAACTCAAAACGCTTATGGCTAATTCTAAGAAACAAAGAACTTTTATCTCGTTTGAAATTGACCCTGAGATTAGGGAAGCGTTCAGCCAGCAACTAAAGTCTGAAGGCAAAACGGTATCAGCAGTTCTTAAGCAGTTTGTTGAGGATTATTTAAAATCGGCAGAAAAACCGCAAGAATTGGCAGATGTAATCAAGCGATTAGAGGAAGTTGAGAAAAAAGTCGGTATTGAAAACACTCGACTCGTGGGGGAATCAGTCGCCTGAGAGAGGAAAACGAATCTCTCAGGCAAACTTACGCTCAACTATTAGAACTACTCAACAAAGAGAAACCCGCCAATCATCAGGCGGGTTAAGTGTTTTTTAGGGGACTTATAGCTTTTACAATACTTGTAACGCATAATCAATACAAGGCTAGAGCAGTTCCCCTAGAATGGAGAGACTCATGACTCAACATAAACAGCTAGAGCGAGTAGAAGCGACATTAAACCAAGCAGTCTTGGATTACTTTGTCAGGCAATACCGTGATGGAGATGAAAACCAGCAGTCTGATTAACTATTACCCTGCAAGGTACTAAAAGCGATCGCCCGCCGCCAAGCTAGTGCGATCGCCTGCTCAAATCGTTGGACAACAAAGTGAGCTAACTATAATGCTGACATATTTAGGGTGTGACCTTCTAGATCAGCATCAATGTTCACTTTGGTTATGCGTCTGTGACTGCTTTTAAGCATTTACCAGTAGTGGGCAATCATCATGCTGACACTAGACTGTGAAGAAACATCAACCCCTGATTACAACCTTCTCAACTCCAGCATTAAAGAAACTTTTACTACCATTGACCGCCTTGAGTCGCAAGCTGTTGAGGAAATATTGCAGATGCGAGATAAACAGATGTACCTTAAAGCCGGGTACACGAGTTTTCGAGAATACTGCCAGCGTGAATTATCTGCATGGGGTGGATTTCGGAGAATCAACCAACTGCTAGGCGCTAAGAAGGTCATCGACACGGTTGGCGAACTAGGCGAACACATCAAGAATGAACGCCAAGCCCGACCACTGCTACGTCTGGTAAAGGAACCAGAAAAACTCAAGGAAGCTGTAGCGATCGCAGTACAAGAGAATCCCTCACCGAGCAAATCGGATTTTGCGGCCGCCGCTCAGAAAGTGGTTCCCCGGCTTCCACGCCAAAAAGCCCCAGTTCAGGAACCATTGGTTCCCAAATCTAACTTAGTCAAAGTTAAGTCACCATCTCACCCCAGATGTGGAGATGAGGGAATCATTGAGGCAGACGCACCGAACCCCAGCCAGCAGATTGTCACTTTTACTGATGGTGAGAAGCTGTTGGTTAACAATGCTGATTTGACTAATTTGAGTAATGACGAAATTGAGTCATTTACCACCGAGCGTCAATATCCCCCAGAATACTCCGAAGCGATCGCCCAACTGAAGCAACAACACCACCAGGAATTGGAACGGCTGGAGCAAGAGTTAAGAGTAGGGTTACAGGTTGAAGCCACCGCCAAAGCCTCTGAACAGGTACAAGAGCAAATCCATTCATTGCAGCAGTTATTCCAGCAGGAGAAACAGCAAAACATCCAGCTACAGCAACGGCTGGACGAGATGGAAGCCTTAAGACAGTTGGAATTTGAAAACCAACAACTTAAACAGCGTATTCAGGAGCTAGAAAATGCTGTACAACAAAGACCTGCTCAAGAGTGGGGAAACATTCTCACCAAGCAAGCGGCTAAGGCACTTAATAAAGAAGTGAAGCGATCTCTGGATCAAACAATAGACCTGCGATCGCTGGCACAAGAACCACCCAAGGAAAATGCTCAGGAGTGCTTACGATTGATGGGTATCGCCCTCAGTAATCTGGCGACGGCAATGAACAACACTCAAGCCTTGCAAGCTGCGGCGTTAATCCTGGGTAGTGAACCAACACCAAGTGCAATCGCATATCGAGCCGAACAACTGCAACTAATACCCCAGGCTGTAAACGATATTCGGGCAGTGTTATCCAAGCCTGGGTGTAGCTGGTGGGACTATTTAGAAGTGGCGCAGGAGTACGAGGTTATCAAAGCCGATTACTGGGCGGAGTTGACCCCACAAGAATCAGAGTTAATCGCTGCCCTTGAGAAAACCGAATCCTCCAAGATTACGGAACCAATGGTTCTGGAAGAAGCCCTTACCGAGTCTGCTTCTTCTCATGGTGAAGTGATTGGTCTTGGTTCTATCGTTGCCCATGCAGATCCTTACTGTGCCTTATACCCAGCCAAGGGTGAGGTCATTGAAGACATGGGTGATGAAGTTTGGGTCGCTTGGGAGCATTGGCGAGATCGAGGCAAGAAGACAGACCGATATTTCAAAGACGAGTTACGGCTGTTGTAAATATAGCAAGTAATTTTTAGACCCCAAAACATGACTACCAACCAGATAAAAACCTTGCGATTGCCGCAGGGGTAATTGTCGTGCGTCTACATCAACAGGAGCAAGTATAATGACAGCAACTATTACACGACCCACTACCAAAAAGCCAACTAAAGATAAACAAGAATCCCCGTACAAGAGACTTCATGTGATTATCCCCATTGAGGATATGCTTTGGGCTTCACAGCAAAGACCCTCAGTTAATCAATTGTGGCAGGAATGCTGGACTTCTGACCCCTATGGTTCTCGGTGGATGCCCTTATCTACCGCATTGGGTTACAGCAGTTTTATCTGTGCAAAGAAAATTCTCTCTGAAAGCGGGTTGTTCATCTTCAAGCCCGACAAGTCGATACAGGATGGACGCGAAACTGTGGGCTGGATGGTCAAGAATTTGCATGGCAGCAGAATCAAGGAATTTTGGGACAAAGTAAATGCTGAAACTCAGGAACCAAATTCTACAAAACAACAATCAAGTGCTGAGATTTCACAGATAGATGCTGGCTCTGAAGAAATGCGTTGCAAATACAAAGCGTCTATCTCAGAGAAAACCCAGTCAGAGCAAGGGTTACAGAAACCCTCACGAACTGCTCAGAAACACCTCACGAACTCTTCAAAAGAGATCGTGAGGTGTGATTCTTCCACGCCAAAGGAAAATTTGCACAGTGAGCCGACGGCTGACGCGCCTTTGGGGGGCGCGTCCCCTCAGACCTTGGAAGACGTGGAAGAAGGAGAAGAGTTACCTGCGGTAACGGACTGTACATCGCTGTCGCTTGTGGATGTTGTACCAAGTCAACCCGCTCTGTTGTTAGAGAAAAATCAAGATTTGGGTGTTGAGCCGAAAGTTAGTCATGAAGACCATATTTCCGCCGCGCCCGTTGTCCCTGGTTTTGAAAATTTGGGAACTCAAAGTGAGGAACCAGCAGAACATAGCCAACCTGCTCCGTTGTCGGCAGAAAAACAGGACATGGGGGATGAGCCGAAAGCCACACATGAAGATACTTGTTCCGCGCCGTCTGCCCTTGAGCCGGAAACACAGCCTGACAAATGGTCGAGTGAAGCGATCACCCAAAGGCATAAGGCGAGGCCTTGGCGGATGGAAAAACTTAAAATGGCAGGTTTACTCAAAGAAAATCCTGGGTTAGATTTTCTCATGAAGTGCTGGAACGATGACCCAGCCTTGCAGATTGTGATTAAAGGGTTGGTGCGGAAGTGTCCGCAGTGGGGTTACGTTGTGGTGGATAACGAGTTAATGGAGTGGGGGTAAAGCAATGAAGTAAGGATGCGATCGCTCATCAGTTAACGTATCTTTAAATCAAACCTAAGCCATGCTGAGTTAGGAGTAGATAAAAGATATTGAATAACTTGTAACGATTAGTAAAGCAAAGGGAAGCAGACAGTACAAGGTGGGCAGTGTTACAATATTGCGAACTTTTTTATCAATTTTTTGTATAATATAAAACTTAAAATTGATTAAGTAAGAGCTAATAAACCTACAAACTTATGACAGTAGTAGCATTTACATATAGAGAAATGCGAAGAGCATGGCAAATTAATTTGCAAGCTTCTATAAATGGTTCCCGTAATAATGCACATAGACTACTTTTATTTTATGCAATTGAATGTGGTTTGAAAGCTATTTTGATGGAAAGGCAAGGGGTTACTTGTACAATAAATTGTAAGGAAATTGGTGAAGCCCAACACAACATTAACAAACTTTTGGATCTTTTGAGTGCTGGACACACTTTAAAATTGCCAAGCCAATTTAATATGTCTGTTATAAATAACAAAGGTTTAAAAGAAGAAAGAAAAATAAACTCCGGTAAGATAAATCAAATGTGGCGTTATGGCGGAAAAGTTATAGATATGATAGACCGAAGAGGCAATACGGTAACAATTACAGATGAAGACTTAGAAAAATATTTGATTAAAATATCACACTGGATTGAAAAGGAACTAAGATAATCATGAAAGCAATGAGATTTCTTACATGGCTTGACGTAAAAAGATTTGTTCGTAAGAAGACTATTTATGGTAGACAGCTGCCAGAAGGTATTACTAATATTAATTGTTTTTCAGATGCTTTAGAAATTAGTATTGTTAGCTTTGAATACCTTGCAATAGTAGAATCTATTTTACAAAATTGGTTTAGCGATTGGTATCAAAAAGACAATTCTATTATACAACTAGATATTGGCAATGCAGTTTTACCAGTAGAATTTTTAGTCGAAGAACTACATATATCAAACTCTTTATCTATACGACCATTTTGGGAAGAAGTTGCATATGTGAGTAGCAATGATGAAGATACAAATATAACTAATAATTTAATCTTACCAGAACCATACTCTAATTTACCTTTCTTGGTAGCTTTTTATTCTTTTAAAGGAGGTGTTGGAAGAACAGTACACCTAGCTGCACACCTGTTTGCTCTGCTGCAATATGCTAAAGAAATTGATAAAGGAATAACTATTTTAGTTATTGATGCAGATTTGGAAGCTCCTGGTTTAACTTATTGGGATCGAACTGAAAAACAACAACCATCAGTTTCATTTATTGATTTTCTTGAAGTTTATCATTATTCATCCCTACCCAATGAAGAAACGCTAGATTTTTTTGTAAAAGAGATTAAAAAATCTCCTAAATCGGAAGGAAAATCAATTTTCTACTTTCTCCCTGCTTGTTTGAATGATGAACAATTATTAGATACACCAGTTTTACCTGAACATTTAGTTCGCAGCCCAAAAGGTGAATGGACTTGTGGTAACGCTATTCATCAATTAGGAGAAGCTTTAAAAGCAGATTATGTATTAGTGGATCTTCGTGCAGGACTAAGCGAAATTTCTAGCCCATTAATCTTTGATCCAAGAATTCAACGTTTTTTTATTACTACGGCTACTGAACAATCAGTTACTGGATTAAACCTAGTTTTGGAACAGGTAAGTCGGATTGCGCCTTCTGATATTGATATTGATAACAATAAATATTTTGATCCTACAGTTATTGTTACTTTTTTAACTCCAGAACTGAAATCACTTCCAAATTTTGAAAATGCTTTAATTAAGTTTAGAACATCATATGTTCAGGCTATACGTTCTGAAGAGTCTAGTATTTATTCTAAACGACTGGATATTAAAGAGACTGATTTTGCCCAAGAGCTTCTTTATATTAATAACTGGGAAGAAGCTCGAACAAAATTATCTTCTACATTAGTTATGAAGATTGCAAAAGAATGGGCAGAATCTCAATTTAAATCATCAGTTCAACAAGTTAATTCAGCAATCCAGAGTAATGTTGAATCATCTACTCAAATTGAAGAAGTTCGTAAGTTTAGAGATATTTGCCAGCAATATGAGTTTGCAGAAAGTGGTGAAGGAGAAGGTTTATTAGTTACAGAACCTCTTAAAAATTTAGCCACTACTTTTCGAGATGAATTACCTCGTATAGTCTCAATTGGCGCTAAAGGTGCTGGTAAAACTTTTATCTATGTTCAATTATCAAGATTTAAGTATTGGGAAAAATTTATTCAACTTGCTTTAAAAGAAGACAATGATCTGGGTTTGAATACATATATTTTTCCTGTTTTACAATCAGGTACTCTTAGAGATGCAGCAGAGCAAATTATTAAAGAAGCTAGAGATGCCGTTAGAGTAGCATTAGGGAATACAATTCCTGACTTTTTACCATCTGAATACCAAGATAGAATAAGAAAAGCTATTCTCAAAGAAGATGCTAATGAATTAGAATGGACAGAGTTTTGGATTCGTGAAATTGCAAGAGCTGTAGGACTACAAAATAAAGATCCAATTTCTTTATCAGATATTAATATTTTTTTAAAAAATCAGAAAATTCGTATTGTCTTCTTGTTTGATGGATTAGAAGATGTTTTTGTAGAAGCTGCTACTAGCCCTCAACAGCAAATTGCATTAAGGGCTTTAATAAGCTTACCTAAAAGATTATCTGAAATTAGACAATCTAATCTTGGATTAATTATTCTTTTACGTCGTGATTTTTTACGTTATGCAATAACACAAAACTTAGCTCAATTTGAAAGTTTATATCGTTCTTATGATTTGTCTTGGGATGTGGATTCATTTTTAAAATTAGTTTATTGGGTGTGTAGTCAAGCTAAGGTAATTGAAGCTACTGAAGCAGAGATAGATAGCTTAAGTAGAGAAGAATTTGTTACAAGGCTAGAGAAACTATGGGGTGAAAAACTTGGAGGAGTTAATGAAGCATATACAGCTAGCTGGGTATTTGCAGCTTTAACAGATTTTAAGGGTAGGTTACAAGCTAGAGATATTGTTAGATTGCTTTATCATGCTGCTGATATTACCGTGCAAAGAGCTAGAGAAATTCAGTTTGAGAAATGGTCTATCAATCGTCTTTTGCCACCTCAAGCTATTCGTCGAGCTTTAGAACCATGTAGTGAGAAAAAAGTAAGAGAAGCTAAGGAAGAATACCCCGAATTTAAAAAATGGGTAGATAAGATTGAGACAGAATATACCCAAGAACAGAAACGAATACCATTCATTGTAGAAGATTTAGATTTAGATCAAGTAACGATTAGAATGTTAGAAGATATGGGTGTTATTTATGAAGATAGAGCTAAAGATGATGTAGCTCGATATTATATGCCAGAAATCTTTCGTACAGGACTTCAGTTTAATTTAGAAAGAGGAGCAAGACCTCGTGTCTTGGTTTTAAAACGTAAGGCGTTAGGCATAGGTGTGCTTTGAAAATAGAAACTAAAAATTTTAGCAATTGCGTATTTCCAAGTCTCCAATGACCTCAGTTCTACTTTGGCATTTTTACATTATGGCGAATTTTGAAGGGGTATGCAACAAAAAAATATCACCGATTTTGTCAGAAATTCAGAAATATCGATCACAAGTGAAACCAGAGAAATGAAGTCACTAGAAAACCGATTCGCTAATAAAATCTAAGTTTAATAAACCCTGTTTTGAGGTCTTTTATGACTAAACTTTCGTTGTCGTAACTCAACAAAACCTGGTTTTTTAACATAATTCCGATTACTGAATTGGTGTTCTAGGGTAGTAACTTTTTACCATCGATAGTGAAAGGTACAAAGGCAAAAAATTTATCGCCTGGGCAGATGAATTTACCTTGGAACAAGCAGAAGGTAACGGAGAATACGGAGGTACATGAGGTAGCAGCACAATTTATTCAGGCGAATTGCTATCAACCGCCAGTGCCAGGTATCGGATTCATGAAATGCTTATTACTGCGTGGAAAATGAGGCATAAATAAATGGTTACAAACTTCTGAAAGCCTCCTAATAAACACATTTTGTAACCCTTATATAGCAAGGCTTTTAGCCAAACAAGAAAAATGTGTTTGTTTCATTCATTGGGAGGGGATTTAATACTTTTGACTTTTGACTTCCCCTCTTGGGGAACTTATATGTTACACTTTGCCATTCGCAACGCGAGAGAAGAACGGAACCAACCCGCCCTCGGCAAAACCGCGCCGGGTACTGCCCCTGCAAACCCATTCGGTTTATCTTTAATACCCTTGATGATCTCGTTATAACTCACCCAACTACTCTCCTCCTCCCCACCTCTTGATTGGCCTTCTTGCTCTCGGTCACTATACCATCCCACGCGCTTGGCAAACTCCAAATAATTTGACTCATCCCTATCAGTCCACTCATATGGTTGGATACCCAGTCTATTCCCAGTGCTAATCCATATCTCCTTCTGCACACTGAAGCCAAAACGGTTGTCTGAGCCTTTGACCCAAAGGTCGTTGATTCTTTGTAGATCTGGACAAGAGAAACTATTCATTTGCCCTAAATTTATCCATCCGTCTCTTTCTCTTTTAGCAATATTAAGCATGAGTTTATCTGTTTCACGGTCAGCCGCCTCCCAATTTTTAGCCTTCAAGAAATATTTAAGTTGAGCATATAAGTGTTGTGTCAGTGAGGTTTCAACTTCTTTATCTTGAGGTTTTAGCTCCTTTAAGCTTCGATAAACTGATTCAATATTTTCGCCTGTGAGCAACTGATTATCTTGAGTAAAATCAGTTTCATTGGGATGTCTTTTTAGAATTTCAAAAGCTTTACTATAAGATTTTATAGCTGGCTGATTTTGTTTGTTTTGCGCTAATAAATCACCGTGAGTTTTGTAAACTAATACTTGAACTTGTAAGCCTTGGCTCGAATTTAAGATTGTCTGATCAGCTTTGGGTAAATATGATTGACTGTTTTGAATTTCATCTTTAGCATTACTCCAGTCTTTCAGTCGTTGATATGCTTGGGATTTAGCAGACAGTAATAATGCTTGTTTGAGTTTATGGTTATCAATATTAAAGGATGATGCTGCTAGTCTTAAGGCTTCATCTGAGTCTGATGAACTTTGGTTTCGCAATTGTCCAGCCAGGGCTACAAGTTCGCGGACGTTTGTAACTTCGGCTTTAGTATATTCATTTTTTGCGCTTGTTTGTTTAAGTTCATTTTCTTTAGCTGTCAGCTTTGCTAAAATCTTTAATTCTTGATCTTTGGCTGTATTTAAATCTTGTCTAGCTCTTGCAGCCTCTTGCTTAAATTTTGATGCGCTATCTTTAGAAGTTTTGGCTTGCTGCTGCGCTTGCCTAGCAACCTCATCAGCTTCTATTGCTTTTTGTTTTGCTGATTTTTCACTTTCTTTGGCTTGCTGTTCTTGATTTTTTGCCTGTTCAGCACTTTCTTTAGCCTTCCGTTCATTTTCTTTAGCTTCTCCCAAGCTTTTTCGGGCTTCATCAACTTGTGAATTAGCTGAATCAACCCGTTTATTTGCTTCCTGGATTTCTGAATTTGCTACTTCAAGCTTCCTTGCAGAATCTATTCCTACAGTTACTGCTGCTAGAACTGTAATAACCAACACAACAACCCCAACACTAATTCTTCTTTTAGCTTTTCTGTTAGCCTCACTCAACAATTGATTTCTTGCCTCTACTGCCTCCCTATCCTGTCTCTCACGTTCTAATGCAGCTTCTTGTTGCTTGGCAGCAATTTCTTCCTGAATTTCTTTGCCTTCACTAGCCGCTAAAAATTGCTGGTCTTGGTAGCTCAAATTTTTATTAGAACTCCATTGTTTAGCATCCTCTAAAGCCTGACCACGCAACAACCGTGATTCATCCTTGCCTCCAGAAGCTACCCAAGCCCGAAAATTTTCAGCATAAGGACGTAATTTACCTAATTCAGTATCAATCCACTGCTCATTAAAAACTTGTTCGTAGATGGGATTATAAAGCGTTAAGTAATCATCTCGCTTGACCACTAACCCCGACAGTTGCAATTCCCTTTCTTCAGAAGTATTCTGGAACTTGAGCTTTCCAGCTTGGCGAATTTGGCGATACAACTCAAGCAAGTATCCTGCTTTTTGTTCATTGTTTAGGAGCCGATTTCTAATCGTTTTTAAATGTTCTTGTTCATCCTGAGATTCCCAGTTTTCAATTAAGTAAGTTCGTGCCAATTTCTCAGTAGACTCAACTTCCTTTCCCGACAATATCAACGCTGAGTTATCTACAACTAACTGACACAACCTCTGAGTTAAAAAAGGCTGCCCTCCCGTCCACTTGAGGATTTCTGGTAAGAGAGCCTGGGGATTTTCAGCTTTTGCTACTAATCCATGAACCAAAGGCTGGGCTTCCTCTAACTTAAAACCCTTGAGATCAATTGCTTGACCAATATTAAAAGGAGTCCGTTTCTTGTCGCTAATCAATTCAGCAGGAGCCGCCACCCCCAACAGTGCAAAAGTTAAACGCTTGTAGTCACTGTTGCCTGCCCGTTTGTTATAACAGGCACGAATCAGAGCAAAAAAGTCGTCAGTGAAAGGCAAATTGAGGGTGCTGTCGATCTCATCGATAAAGATGACAATACGCTGACTAATTCCTGGCAGTAATACCGTTTCAATAAATTCTTCTAAGCGCTCGACTGGTGAGAGAAAGTCCCTCTCTTTGAGCCAAGTACGGGTACGGGTATTATCCAGTAAGCCAAAATCACGGCTGAGTTGGTTAATGATGCCGTTGTACCAGCGTTCTGCCTGCTCAACTTGACTATCCTTAGCGGAAAAATCCAAGACAATTCCTGCCCAGCCCTCTGACTTTAATCGCGCTAGAGTACGTACCATCAAGCTTGATTTTCCCATCTGGCGGGAGTTCAGGACATAACAAAATTCTTGTGCTTGCAGAGCTTGGTAAAACTGATGATCTGCTGCCCTGGTGACGTAAGAGGGGATATCTTCACCCAAGGCTCCCCCCACTTGATAGCGATAGTTGCCGTTGAATGATTGGTTCACGCCCTTACCCTCAATCGTGACTGAAAATAAGGACGGTACAGGCTGGGGTGGCGGAGAACTACTTCATTGCCTTGTAAAGTGACTAAGCCCATCCCATTTAATTTAAAAGCAGCCATTGACGGCAAGCACACAGGTTCTTCGGTTCCCACCACCTGTTGAAAGGCTGTGGCTAACTCTGGGTTTTGCTGCAAATTCCACAAATGCCGCCGCAGGTGTTCCCCATATATCCCCGCATCAGTCGCAGATGTTGTTAGAAGTTGGCTTAATGTCAAATCTCCTTGGGCAATGTGATACAGGGCAAGCCTCACCAGATAAGGATGCCCTCCCAGCATCTTCATCAGTTGTCTGATTTCCTCCGTCCCCCAATTCAGTCCATGCCGCACTACTAAATCTAAAACTTGCTCTTGGTTAAACTCTGGTAACTCTACTGCCAGCCCCACATTAAAGGGCGAAGAATTGGTATCCATTACCACATAAGATTCTGTAGAATGAGCGATCGCCATCCGCAATTTAGCCCAAGTTTCATTGACTTTCGCCTTTTCATTCCAGGAACGCAATAGAGCTAAAAATTCTTTAGCCACTGCATTGTAGGGAAACAGCCGATCTAGTTCGTCCAAGCCCAAAAATAAGGGAACCGTCAAATCTCCCAATATGCACTGCTCAAAATAATCATTGCAGTTTTCCTTGGGGCCAAATAACTCCTCATCCCAAAATTCGGACACTTTTCGGGGGGATATTCCTAGCTTGCGACTGATTAATGCACAAAACCGTTTCAAGAAAACTGTTAAATCTTCAAAGATTGCCTCATCAGTTTCTAAGAAGTCTAAGGTAGCCGTGCGATAACCTTGCTCAGTCGCATGATGGCAAATCCTCGCTAAAAGGGAAGTTTTTCCCATCTGTCGGGGGGCTTTGATGCGAATGAGTCCGGCGTTTCTTTCAATCTGCTCTAAGCTGCGTGATTCCCACGGTTCTCGCTGGACGTAAAACCGAGAAGCTAGTTGTATCGTTCCACCTGGAAGTTCTAGTTCCGCTACGGGCAACGGTGGGCGCTCTCGGTTTTCTACAATTGGTGTAGGCGTAAATTCTTCGCTGATCTGTTCTTGTGCTGACCCTGTTGATAGGAGTGAGAGGATTTCCGATAAGATAACTGGCGTGTCCGCCTGAGATTTCCATTGCCTCTGCTGAATGTTCTGCAACAAACTTCGTATTTCGTAATTGAGTGGGTCATCAAAAGGTAAATTGATCCTCACTGGCAAAATGACGGGTTTACCCAGCTTATCCTGTAATTCCCTCGCTGTTCTGACTTCCCCTGCCACCATATCACTAGTTGCTGATTGCTCTGACAGCATTAGCAGGAAATAGTCACAGCGTTTCAATTCTTTGTCAATGCGTTCTACCCAATTTTGTCCCCAGCTAATGCTTGCCCCAGCCATGAAAGCTTCGTGTCCAGCAGCTACCAGTTGGTTGTAAAATTCTTGTGCTAGTCCGGCATCTGGCTGTTGAGAGCGATAGCTGATGAAAACTCGCTTGCTAGACGTTGGCTTTGCTGAGACACGAGAGGAAGCGTTTTGAGGGGATTCAACTGAGTCTAGAATATTTGAAACAATCTCTTGTCCCGGCTTTTCATCGCTAAATTGTAAGTTTTTCTGTGACTTCTGCGCTAAAACTGGTATTTGTCCTTGTGAAAGGTCTTCCATTTGAATGGCAACTAAACCTTCGTCAAAAGCCCTTTGGAATACGTCTTGAGTATCTAAGTTTTCGTAACCCAATCCGTCATAAAACCCTTGAGCAAACACAATTGCGGCTTTGTCACCAATCGGCTGGTTCATGCCAATTGCATAATCAATATGTTGGCTAATTGCATGAGCGGGTTTAGCTGAATAACAAGCGTTGAGTAAGACGCAGTTGACATAATCGGCGTGTAACTTAAACAGCGATGCTAAACCTTCTGGCGGAACGGGTTTGTTGTTCCCTCCATCATCTTCCAGCAACAAACTGCCATCCTCCAAGCCATGTCCGCAGAAATGAACGATGAAAGGGTGTTCTTCTGCGATCGCACGACGAATATCTTGAGGACGTACAGCCGTTCTAATGCGAATCTCAAATAAATCCCGTTTTGTGGCGCGTCGTATGGCTTCCTCAATTTCCCTAATCTCTCGATCCAAACGTAACCCATGAGGGATTGCTGCCAAAATCAAGATTTTTTGCTGCCGGGTATTCTGATTTACTGATGTCCCCTGCTGCTGTCCAAGGTGAATATTATAAGTATCGCCGCCTATGCGCCCTGCATTCACTATGCCTGCATTAATCAACCCACCACCAAACTGAGAATTGGGTGCATTGTTATTGGTGACTTGCTTCTGGTCTTGTGAGTCCGGCATGGGTTGGTTTTGGCATACTTAAGCGTTGTTATTGTAAATACTATCACCTTTAGTTTTTAGGTCAACTGAGACGAAATTGCTCTTAATCCCGCCGAAATTCCATTTGGACGAAGTGGTCTTGCAGCAGCTTGTGGATGAAGCGGTAGCGGCCGCCGACACGCTGGAGTAGCATACGCTCGGTGCATTAGTCGAGGAACCGAGCGTAGTTCCAGGGGATGTAGCTGTTGGCGGAGATGGTGTGCCAATTTCTAGTGAGGTAATAACAATTAGAAAATAAAAATTCAAATAGATTAGTAAATGCTAACTAACTTTAGAAAGTTGGTACAGTTGAATTAATGTGTCTGCTCTTTTATCATCGTATGTAATCTAAAATTAAACCTTAATATTAAATATTATCGACTGTTCCATACTGTATAAAAATTTTGATAACTCAAATTTTGAGAACAGAACCACAAAATTTGATAGCAAATTTTCCAGCGTTTAAAATCTGTTTCTCGAATTTTATTATTTAATAGAAGCTTCAATTTAGAAACTACTGATTTTATTTGTGTTTTGTTTCTACCTATACTTAAAAAATTAATCAACCAACTAACTTCATCAGGCTGTGCAATAATACTGTAACCCATAAAAGATTGACTCTCATCAGTATAAAGAAGTTCAAGACTATTCTGAGTATCAAATATTTTATTAACTAAAACTGCTAGAGCTTGTGAATTACTATGTTTAATTTCCTCCAAGGCTATAGCTGATACACAACGTTGCCAATATGATTCTTGTGAGTTATTTAATATATCTTCTAAAGCATCAATTGCATCTCTATTATTTGAATCAATTTTTCCTAAATTTTTGGCAACAAAATAACGAGTATTGTTGGATATATTGCTGTTTAAAAGTTTTAATAAAGCATTTTTAGCTTTATGGTTTCTAGTACCATTTGCTATCTCTCCTAAACAATTAACAATATCAATAACTATATAAGGATGATTATCTAATTGCAAAATACTGATGAATTTGTCAATAATTATTTCAATTGAATTTGAATTAAAATCAATAATTTTTATTAAACTTTTGCTGGCTTTATTAAAATTATCATAGTGTTTATAGTTATCCATTAAATATATTAGAGCAGAAATAGCTTCTGGACAACCTTTTGCTACTTCGCCTAAACTATTAGCACTGATACTACGTAAATTCCAATCTTGAGACTTATTTAATATATCTATTAAGGTATCAATGACTATTTTATTTCCATTGCCTATTTTTCCTAAACTTTCTACTGCTTTAGCACGAACATATTTACTTTCGCTCTGATTTAACAGTTGCAGTAGTATATTTATTACTTCAAGATTATCTACTCCTATATTTCCTAAAACTTGTATAATAAGCCCACAAATTTTTTCTTCTCTAGTTATATTGGAAAATCCAACTCTTTCAATATTGGCATTATAGTTTTTAATTTCCGAATGATTATTTCTCTTTGCAATTTTATATTTGCCAATCAGGTCAATTAGCATATAAATAGTTTCTGAAAAATTAACCTGAATTTCCCCTAAAATTTTAGCTGCATATTCAGGAATATTATAATCTTTATCATTTTCAATTGAATTAATCAAAGTATAAAATGCTGCTTGATGACTAGGTAAGATTTTTGTTAAAGTTGCCGCAGCTTGTACAATAGTTCTTTCATCTTGACTATTGCACAATAAATCTGCAAGCATCTGTTCTACTTCTGGAGACCCCGAACCTATCTCTCCTAATACTTGAATAGCGTTATACCGACTATATAATTCATCAGGATTATTCTGTATAAAATTAATAATTTCATTAACAGCTTTACTAGAATTAGTTTCCAATAAAGCTTTCCTAGCTTCTTCTCTGAGTGGATTTAAAGCCTCTAACCATTCTTGCCTCTGAATATCAAAATATCCAAAAGCCCATAAAACAAGTTGTTCTATAATTTTTTGTTCATAAGTACAATTTCTAAATTCAGAAATTCCGGCTGCTGCAATAAATACAGCTTTGTCCCAGTAAAAATCATTGCATCTATCTTCAAATTGCACGAGAGACTGGATCAAGTTTTCTTTTTGTTCTTTGGAAATATCTTCTCTTCCTAACCATAGCAGTAAAACCTCTCTCCATTGCGTCTCAAAAATTCTATAATTCGCATCTGCATGGCTCGGATTTTCAGGAATGTGATTCAAAAAATAATGCCAATCATCAATCGACAAAGCTGCAAAATACTCCTGAAAGGTAGGATGAAAAAACGCATACACTGCTCTTGTATGATGCTTTGCCTCTACCCCCACTTTATTCAACCATCCCAACTGTAACGCTATCGCAAATAAGGAGTCTGTATCATCTGGATGACCCAAATACTCACATACAAATTCTTGCCGTAACCAAAACCGCGTTGCTTCCTTATCAATCGCCTTCTGTGCCATCTCTGCTAACGCTGCATTCAATTGCCTGCGCTGCTCTCTTGTCGTCTCAAACCGATCTTTCTTCCATTCATAAAAATACGAGACAAACTGCTCGTATAACCCTGCTTTTGTTTGAGGTAAATTGCCCTCACCTGAATGCCAATTCAAACACAGCAGCATCAGGCGCAATGGGTTTTTTACCAAATCTCGAATCCTTTCCTTCCCTGGTTCCCTTAACGCCACACATAACTGTTCTCCTGTGTGCATTTGTGCTGGCGATTGAGAGCCAAACCATTTGCAAATATACTCCTCTACTTGCTGAGGATAGGAAAACTCCAAAGTGCGATAGTTATCAAAAGAATCCAAAGCATTGCTCCCACCATCCCAAAGATTTAAGCGACAAGAAAGTACAATCCGCGACTGTTGTAGTAAACCACCTTGGCGAATTTGTTGCCCAATTTCTTCTAATGGGTTGCCCAGCGTTGACTGCATTTCATCAACCCCATCCAGCACCAGCCACACTAACCCCTGGTTAAATTGCGCCACGAAATCATCTTTAACTTGGGTAGATGCTTCGGCTTGCCCTGCTGTCCGGGCTACTGCTTTCAACCATACTTCTAACAAATATGTTTCTAGGTCACGCGATCGCAAATCAGCCAGAGAAACCCAAATCACAACAGACTGTTCTATCTTCTTCGATACCCATTTGGCAGTCTGCTGTAACAGTGTAGTTTTCCCTGCTCCTGGTTCTCCGATAATCGCAATGCGTTTCCCCTGACTTTTGGGGCTTTGTCTGTCTCTTAGTACCTGCTCTAGAAACTGCTGATGTTCAAACGTTTGTGTAATTTCTGTTTCGTGATAAAGTTCCGAACCTTTCTCTGGTGAAACATCCTCTTTTATCCGAGGTGGCTTTTTACGCTCTACAAGACCTAATGGCACATACACCTGCTCTGTTCTGTAGGTAATTCCCTCACCAAATGTTAGTGGATTTGTTGTGAGTCGCAGATGCTCATCTAACAGTGAGGAGCTAACTTGATGCCAGTTAATTTCTAATTTCTGGTTAGGCTGCTCATTGTAAATATTGTAGATATCCCCGCCGATTCTTTGAGCATTGACTACCTCAGCATTAATTAACCCACCGCCAAACTGGGAATTGCGTAAGTCATTGTTGTTGATATGCTGTGGGTCTTGAGAATCAGGCATGACGTTAGGGTTAGCGGATTGAGAGTAATTGTTATAAATACTTACTTACCTATTTCTTCCGTCAATAGTACTTGTATCCACTTTGCCAGATGTAAGTTAGATTTATAGCGGTAGCCATGTTGGTTAGGACGCTGCTTGCTTGAGAACAGTTTCCATAGCATCACGTAGATGATCTGATGAGGGTAAAAGCTTGCGAACCCGACTTTTCAAAGTAGCCCAAATCTTTTCAATTCGATTGAGGTCTGGTGAGTAGGGTGGTAGGTAAAGTATCTGACACTCTGCCGCTTCAATTAATTGGGCAATTCGACCACCGTGATGAAAAGTGGCATTATCAACAATTACCCATTCACCCGGACGCAAGACCGGAATCAAACAAGTTTCCAACCAAGTTTCAAACACACTACGGTTACACGCTCCCTCAACGGTGAAGGGTGCAATCAGTTGACCATCTCGATAGCCAGCAATCATGTTAATTCGCCCCTGTCGCCGACCTGATTTGAGGTCATAGAAGCGTTGCCCAACTGGGGAATATCCGTAGCCGTAATTATCGCGTTCATCCATGCCCGATTCATCTACATACACCAGATGGGACGCTTTAGGATTTTCTAATTGCGCTAAGAATGCTGCGCGTTTGGCTTCAGAGCGTTGACTATACCCGTAGGTTTTTTTTTACGTGTATATCCTATTGTTTTTAATGCTCTAGAAATCGTTCGCTGGCTGATGTTTCCTGACCATAATTTTGCCATTTCGCTTTGGGTTTTATCCCCATGCTCTTTGACAAATTTGCCAAACTTCTCCCAATCATCAATTTTGCCTTTGTGCGGCGATGCTTTTCTGGATTTCGGTTTAACATCACCCGTTTGGGCTTTGCGCTGCAACCACAAGTTAATCGTATTGCGACTGATATTGAACAGTTGACTGGCCTCAGATTTCTTCAGTCCGTCCAACTCAATTGCTTGTATTACTTTTTGTCGGAAATCATCACTATAAGGTTTCGCCATTGGCACTAGCTAGAAGCAATAGATACTCTTATAGTCTATGTCCTAACCTGCATGGCTACAGCTATATAATGAATTGAACGCTATTTTAAGTTAGGTCTTTTCATCATTTTAAGTTAGGTCTTTTCATCCTTTCCTAAAGTTTCGCTAATGTAGTTTAGCTTTTATAAATTCTAAATCTTTGTCGATTGCTAACCATAAAACAATATTGTCAAGAATTTTAGCAATAGAAATACCAAATTCAAGTAAAAACACAGCTTCTGAAAGCCGTCCTTTACTAGCTATTTTCGTTCCTTCAAACCACAACTCGTTAACTAATGAAATTGCTTCTTGATGCGTACTACAAGAATTGATAACTGCTTCAGGTTTAAGCTTCCTGAGTTTTTCAATTGTCTCCGCAGTAATATCAGCAGAAAAATTTTCGTTATCTAGCTCTTCCTGCTCAAAATAGGTATCGACTTCCTTGACTAATTTTTGATTAGACTTGTATTCTCGTGCATGATTCTTGATAGCTTGCAACTGTTTATCAATTGCATCTAGCTTTTCAGTAAGTTCCTTGAGTATAAGTTCTTCTTCCTGAAGTTGTTGTTCATATTGAAACTTGCGAGATGGATCTGTCTCAATTACCCATGCGTTTCTTATATTGGTAACTTTCTGGCTTTGGATTGTGTAAGTTTTTTCTAGTGCATCTGTTTGAGATTGCAATCGCTGCTGTTGATTAGTTGATGGGGCTGGACTATCTGATGTCATCTGCTGCTGCCCAAGGAAAATGTTGTAGACATCTCCACCAATTCTTTCAGCATTTATAGACTCAGTATTAATTAAACCACCACCAAACTGAGAGTTAGGTAAGTTGTTATTGATGGCATTGAGCCGAGATGTCTGCAAATTCGGAAATATAGGCTGGAAAGTCTTGTTATATATAGCTTTCAGCTTTTTGGACACCTCCAGTTTCACCCAAATACAGTCAAGCTAAATTTAGTACACACTTACCAATAAATATTGTTTTTAGGTTCTCAAATACCAACATTTGGGTGAAAGTTGGCATTTGACAGCAGAGTAACATTGGTTTTTTAGGGGTTTTGGGTATGACGAAAGAGACTATTCAATCATCGAAAGTTGGTAAAAGTCAAAATCAATAGCGTAAATTCCGCAAAAACAGATGCGATCGCTAGTAACTAACAGTCGCTAAATACCTGATATATCAAGGATGACAGCAATTATGTAGTCTTGATGCCACATATTAGGCGACCATTTGAAGCTGCAATTTCTCTAACTACCAAATTCTTTGAAACCCAGAATTAGCAAGGGTTTTCAGCCTCTATTTCCGAATTTGCAGGGATCTGATACCGTTGGCGAAATATTGCTTAACATAAAAACGGCGAATTCTCGGTGTATTACACGGAGAGCTATAACGATCCTCTCCATGTAATACACCGAAACAAGAAAACTAATTTAGTTGTTTAAGGAATTCGCCAACGGTATCGGGATCTCGGCTCCATGCCTTGATGGCCTTATTTAGGTCTTCTGAGTCTGACATAGTTCAGTCTAGACAGTTTTAAGCGTTATCATTGTCAATATAATCACCAATACCTTGTACGTCAACAGGTGCAAAATTTCTCTTAATCCCGCCTAAATTCCATTTGAGCGAAGTGGTCTTGCAGCAGCTTGTGGATGAAGCGGTAGCGGCCGCCGACACGCTGGAGTAGCATACGCTCGGTGCAGTAGTCGAGGAAACGGGCATAGTTCCAGGGGATGTAACCGTTGAAGTAGAGGATGAGACGTAAGGCGAAGTGTTTAATCGCAGGAGTTCCACTTTTGGTTATTCCAATAAATATTCCCAAAAATAATCCGAAAACTAGGCTAGAACTTAAGTCTTGTTTTAAATTAATATCTGATGGTAAAACTATTTTAATTAGCAACATTGATAATGTAGCAAAGAAAGTAACTAATATTGAGATATTTATAGTATTAGTGATTGATTTATAAGTGCCTTGATTGGGAATAGTTTTATTTTCTAATTCTCTCACATTAATCCCGAAAGCCAACCCAAAAAACAGCCCAAAGTTCACCCCCAAAAGTAGCCCAAACTTGAGCAATTGACTGAGCGCAGTATTCAGCCCATAAAGCCCAGAAGTCAGCCAGCTATTCAACAAATAACTCAGCGACAAAGTATTTAAAATAAGAAAACATAGTACATGAATCAGAATATAAATCAGCACATTGAGAAACTTTTTTACAGGAAAAATTATAGTTTCACTTGCATGAATTTCATCTCCAATCAACCCAAACATCATTCCATTAATCAACCCAAACACAATCCCAAATACAAGGCAAAATATCAGCCTGAATATCACAAGTATCAACCCACCAGTCAAACCCAAACGAAGCCCAAATATCAGACCAAGAATTGATCCAGAAATCAAACCAATATTCAGCCATTTTGTAGTTGTTTTATTAAAAATACCTACGATATTACCCAAGTAACTTATTTCTTCAATTTTAGATTCTATAAACTCTATAAACTGTTTAATTGTATTTTCTATAGACTTACCAAGCAGCCCATTATTCCATCTGTTAGTTAATCCAGAAATTAATCCAGAAATTAACCCAAAAATTAATCCAAAGATTGACCAAAAAATTGATTCAGAAATTGACCCGGAAGTCAACCCCGAAGTTGACCCAGAAATCAGCCCTCCTATAGCTCCCCAGACAGTGCAGTTATAAATAATTTTGTTAATTTTAGTTTTTAATAAACTAGGCTGCATTTGTTCAATCAGAAAATCATATTTTGATTCTTGTTGCATTTGTTGAGCCAACCAAACAAGCCACATTCGAGTTTTTATAGCATTAGGTACTTCATATTTGAAGTATGCTCTACTGTTAATATTCCGAGCCAACATTTGATATATGTAAGTATTTAACAAATACCGAACCCGGTCTCCTGTAGATTTAAAATGTTGCCATTCTTCAAAAGATATGTCTTGGGAAATTAGAATAGTAATACTAAGTAATAAGGGAGTTTTAACCAAATCTAGTATGTTTAAATCGCTACTAATGGTTGACCACAGTTCTATAGAATTTAGATAGGTTAGATAACCACAAATTTGATTATTGCTTAAAGGCTGTAAGTAGATAGCACCATTAAGCTGTAATTGAGTTGAGTAGTTATTATATTCCTCAATGCGACTACAAACAACTAAATAAAGTGGTCTAGTTTCGCCTGTTAAAAATTGATTAATTGCATCAACGCAGAGTTCTTGACTTTGTGATTCAAGTTCATCTAAACCATCAAGTAACGGTAGTAATTGGTAATTATTTACCCACTCTTGACCAAGTTTATTTGAAACACCGTATTTAGAATTGAGTTCTGTCACCAACCAATTAGTTATAGATTGTCGGTCATTTTTCCATGAAGACAAGTTAAATAAAACGGGAACGGGATAATCAGGCTGTTCCTCTGCGCGTTTAATTAATTCTTGAGCCAGTTCTAACTGTGTGGTGGTTTTACCTGACCCTGGCGCACCTAAAATTAACAGTTTCCCTGCAATTTCCGGGGAATCAAAAACTTCTAAAATAGTTGTCGTGTCTGGGAGAGGTTTAGGAGGTTTCAACCCAATTTTTATTTCTGTGTCCCAAGGGCGTTTTACCTGCTGGGGTTGTGACTCCTTCCCTAAATTAATCAACACAGCATTGTGTAGAGATTGGCTTAACCGTGCGGTCACTTCTTCCTTGACTGCGGCTAGTAGTATGCGCTCATTCTTCGGTCGAGCCGGGTTGCCCACTGGTGTTGTCTGCTGCCCAAAGAAAAAATTCAGAATATCTCCGCCTATTCTTCCAGCGTTTACCGTGTCAGCGTTAATCAACCCACTACCAAACTGGGCATTGCGTAAATCGTTGTTATTGATTTGCTTAGGGTCTTCTGCATCCGGCATAGTTAGTTTGGGCAGGCTTAAGCATTGTTGTTATGAATACTACCACTTATTTCATCTGTGTTAACTGTCCCGGCATTAACCAAGCTTCCACCAATCTGAGAATTTCTGATCTCATAAGTTGCTCTACCTGCCAAGAGCTTAACAATCTCACTTAAATCAGCACTTTGCTTGCGGTAAATCTCTATCTGTTCATCTTTACCTTGTAGTTGAATTTGGTATTTTTCCTCTAAAGCAACAAGTGCTAATTCATACTCTCGTTTCAGGTATTTCTCAATTTCTGCTTTATTAGCATCGGCAGGAACGTTTACTTGAATTACAAAAGCACCATCATCCTTGTTTTCAATAGCTCGGATGCTTAACTCTTCACCACCACATTCAACCTGTAGTTTTTGGAACGAGATTAAAAATGCTTGCCAATCAATACCATTACTAAAAATTAGGTCAACTGTTTCTTGAGATTTTTGAACTAACTTGGTAAACTCGCCAGGGGCAAAGTTACCACTGCTGGGGCGACGTTCTTGCTGGTTTTGACGAAGGTAGATGTAGTCACAAATTACATCTGTAAGAACAGTATCGTAATTAATACCCCAACTTTCTATGTATGCTCCAGTTAGATTAGCACCTGTAAAATTTGTACTGTCTAGTTTTGTATAAGATAAGTTTGTATAGGATAAATTTGTCTTCTGTGCCTGAGATTTACTTAGGTCTACTCTACTTAAGTCCGATTCATGAATATCAGCATTAAACAGATTAGTTAGACAGAAATTAGCTTCACTTAATCTAGAATAGCTAATAATAGCATCTCTCAAATCAGCACTATTAAAATCACATTTAACAAGATAAGCTCTGCTTAAATTTGCTCTAACTAATTTCGCTTCTTTGAAGTCAGAATATTTAAAATTACCTTCGACAAGAAAACTATCAGTGAAATCAGCTTTACTCAAACTTGCCTGTTCAGCATAGACTCTATTGAGGATTGATGAAGTAATTTTAGCCTCTCTTAAGTCAGCCTTAGTAATATCAGATTGTTCTAAATTAACTTGTTCCATATTAGCATTTATCAACAATGCTTCTATCAAAATACTTTTATATAAAGTAACACCATAAAGATTTGCACAGATGAGATTTGCTCTAGTTAAATCAGCATGACTAAGGTTTGCTCCACTAAAATTAACTCCGAGCATATAACAATTAGTAAGATTAGCGTTACTAAGATTAGCGTTACTAAGATTAGCGTTACTAAGATTAGCGTTACTAAGATTAGTGTTACTAAGATTAGCGTTACTAAGATCTGGAATCATATTTAAATTACTTTGTCTCCACGCATTCCAAACCTCTACTCCCTGCCTTAGTATCGCCAGATGCTCCTCATTCGCCATCTTCAGCTAACCCCTCTGCTCACCTGTTACAAACTACTCTGCATCCTGCCACCCGTCGATTGATGCCAGCAGTATATTCACTACAGGATGGTCAATTAGCTCTTTAAACGCTTCCGTTCCCCCAGCCTTCAACGCACCAATGACCCGTGCTTTCAATGTTGGGTTACTCTCAATCTCATCCACTGCCTTGGCCACAACTGTCATTTTCTCCGATGTCGTTGCCGTGGGGTATGTCTGACTCAGTTGGTTGAGAAGCTGCTGTATGTCTGCTGCGGCTTGGGCAAGGTTCTGCTTTTGCTCTGGGTTATAGTTGGTGATGTTGCCGCCGATTTGATTTGCGTTTACGGTGTCGGCATTGACTAGACCACCTGCGAATTGAGCGCCCTGTAAGTTGTTGTTGAATACTTGTTTTGAGCCTTCTAACATGATCGTATCTCCTTGGTTTTGATAAGTCTGAGCGTAGAAGCTAGGGCGTTGTAGTGCTGTCACTACCATATTCTGTAAATCAGCAATTCTACTATCCTTTTCGGCCATTAATTTCTGAACTTCATGTTCTGCCAGAGCTTTTAGCTGATTATACATGGCGAAATACTCTGCGCTCAGTTCGGATTTATCGGCGGCGATCGCTGTTTTAGCGCGGAGCAAAAACTTATCCTCACCACGCACTTCCATACCTACAATCCGCAAATCTGCTTCTGGGTGATTTTCGGCTAATTGCTTGAACGAAATGGCGATCGCTCTGGGGTCAATGCCTTGGCTATGGTACAAGTCGAGTGTATCGAAGATTGGTTTGATAAAATCTCCAAACTCGCCGTCTGCAAATACTTCCTGGCGATTGTCTGGTTTACGGTGTGGGTCTGGGTTGTCTGGTGTAGGCAGACGCATATAAACGTATTCACACCGCACTCCGTCAAACTTGGTATCAATTGTGATGTTCCAGTCTTCGATGTATGCTCCGGTAAGATTTGCGCCTGTAAAGTCTGTGCCATCGAGTTGCGTTTGTACTAGCTTGGCTCTGGTCAAGTTTGTGTCTTGTAAGTTGGCATAGCTCAATTCTGAACCGATGAAGCTGGCATCTGTTAGATTAGCACCTTTAAGATTAACTCCACGTAAGTCTTGACGATTAAATACTGTGTTTTGCCCTTGCTTATTAACTAATAAATTTACTGCTTGAGGATTTTGAAGGTAGGTTTTCTCAAGTCGAGCATAGTCAAGCATTTGAGACTGATAGAAATCAGTGTTTGTTAAAGTCGCATCTCTCAAATCCACATTTCTAAGTCTAGCTTTCTTAAAACTTGCATTACTCAAGTCAGCTTTATGAAAGCTTGTAGCACCTTTAGAAGCTAAAGCAATAGCAGTGTTACGAATAAAATTATATTTTTTATTTTCTTTTATAGCTTGGTAACTTATACAAAGACTCAGCAATGCTATAGCTATAGTTATTACTACAGTCAGAAATACAATAAATACCCCAATTATGCCAGATGCAAATTTCAAGAAAGATGCGGTTACGGCAGCAATTAGACATAACATTACCAATATGAAAATAATTACAACTATGGTTTTATCAAGAGCAACAATTAAAGTTGTTAATACTATTGACCCTACAATTACTACAGCTATAATTAAAATTCCTGCCGATGCTCCAGTAAAAGCTGCTAAAATTTTAATTCCAGTAAAAATTAAAACTGTTATACTCCCTACCACAATAAATAGTAGTACACCAGCTTCTAATCCTTGAAAAAGCGAAGCATATAAGAAAATCACCAATAAAATAGTAGTAGTCGCGCCTGTAATTAAATTCTCGAAGTTGAAATTTTGAGCTATTAGTGTAACAAAATAATTAGCTGTATATGAGAAAAATCCTAATAGTCCTAAAAATAAGAATGAGCAGACAGATACGTACATAAACCCAAGATTTTGTCTGCCTGCTTTAGCATGATAGAAATTTGCACCTGCTAACTTTGCTCCTCTAAAGTCGGCTCCCCGAATATCTGCATAGCTAAAGTTTGCACCTGCAAGGTCTTGACCTTTAAATGAACGACCTCTGAGATTCTGGTGAGAATAGTCTTGCAGCATAGCTAGGTTGCAGAAAGCAGGATTTACCTTAAATTTGCTTTAGTTATCGGTTTTACGGACTCTAGCACAAAAATTCTTACTTGATATGGCAATATTTACAGAGAACGCCCATAGTAAGATATACTGCACTCTGCTAAATTTACACTTATAATCTAAAATTCAGGGACAGAAAGCCAAGCTACTCCAACAAAAGCTAACTTGAGGAATCTGCTCTAGAGATGGAACCATTTGTATTAACTGGCAATTGGTTGACATTTCATAGTTTCACTCTAATAATTATTTTCTGCAAGTAACGTAAGAAGGATATTTATATGCTTTTTGTTCCTTATTACATTGTCTTTAAGTTATGATACAGGTGTTTCGTCATCTCCTGTCTTCCAACCTTCTATAGTTGCTATTAATATATTTATTAGTGGATTAGAAACCATGTCTCTAAGTGCTTCTGAACCTCCAGCTTTTAGGGCTTGAACTAATCTTGATTTTAATGGAGGATTACTTTCAATTTCATCAACAACTTCAGCTATCATGGTTAACTTTTCACTTTCAGTTTTAGTTTCTTTATTTTGAGAAAGTTGGTCAAGTAGCTGTTGAATTTCTGCTGCTGCTTCAGCTAAATTTTGTTTTTGATTTTGATTATAGTAATGATTATTATAAGTTTCATATTGCTTATTATCATAGAAATTTTGATTAATTACTAATGGTAAAGCTGAAGTAGTAGTAGTTTGTTTAATTAAATTTAGTGCAAATAAAGTTATTAATCCTATAAGAACTATTAAAGCTTGCTTGATACCAACTTCAGCAGTGGAGAATACCATTATAAAAATTAGTATTAATGTAAAAAGCAACAAATAGAATGCTGTCAAATATTCAAATTGGATTTTGTCTTTCTGAATTAAGCCATATTGTTTAACCAAATTTGAATCGTATTCATTAGATTCTGTTTTAAAATCATTACTTTTTTCTAAATCTTGCATTTTATTTATCCTTTTATTGATTATTTTGCTTTTTATCAGAAATATCTACTAGGTTTTTTTCAGCTTCTTTTGGTATTTGATTCATTTGACTAATTAAATTAGTAATATCATTTACAGGTATATTTAGATATGTAGCTAAACTTAAAATTAAAATTAATGGGCCAATGAATGGATTGCCTATTAAAATTAAATATAAACCAATTAAACAGCCAATTCCTGACCCTACAAATTTAAAAGTCAGATTTGTAACTTCAATTTTACGAGCTAAATTACTTTCTTGCTGAAGATTATTGATTTTTAGTATAGCTTGTTTCTCCTGAACAGACGTTTGTTTTTGGATTGCCTCAAGTTTTGCTAAAGCTAGTTTTTCTGCAATTTCTCTATCAATTTGAGGCTGTAAATTATCTAAAATCTTTATTAATTCAGGTAATTCTGAATTATCAGCCTTTTTAATACGTTCAATAATATTCTCTCTAACGCTATGTAAATCTAAATTATCTTGCTTTGCTAAAATAGCAGAATTATTAGACTGCGTTGAATTAAATTTGGTGATTCTTGTTTCTTCTGGCTGTGGTTCTATATTGTCAGGCATTCGAGTGTTCCTGATTAATTAAGTATACTTGGACTAGTTTTTGAAAAAATTTAGCATGATTTTTCTTTATAGTCAAAATCTTAACTAAGTAGGAAAGTTTTAACTCAACACCATCGAAGGAAAGCGATCGCGCCAGATACAATCCCAAAGCCTTCAAATCTCGCGCCACCACTTCCATAGCTGCAATACCACCGACCTCAATAGATTCCACGAAATCCTCACGGGAGTTAAACGGGAAATCACCAGTCTGCCAGAGTCCTAAGCGATTGGCATAGGATAAGTTTGATACTTTGGTGGCTCCGGTAGCAGAGACATAGACAACCCGTGCCAGGGGTAGAGCATTTTGTAAGCGCAGCCCGACAATTCCCTGTTGTGATGCACTGACCAAGCCGAGTGTACCTTCTTGTGCCATTGCGTTACCCATAGAGTGGCACTCGTCAAAACAAATTGCACCCTCAAAATCCTTACCAGCCCACTCAACAATTTGCTTGAGCCGGCTTTTGCCATTCTTTTGGGAACGTAAAGTTGAGTAGGTGCAGAACAAGATGCCTTCTGTGAAAGGTATCGTATTACCAAGCTTGATGTTACTGAGGTCGATAATATCTTTCTCATTACCTCCCAAAGCATACCAATCTCTACGGGCATCTTCAATCAAGGCAGAACTTTTCGATACCCAAATAGCTTTTCGCCGTCCTTGACACCAATTGTCGAGGATGATTCCCGCGCACTGTCTACCTTTACCCGCGCCTGTGCCATCGCCAAGGAACCAGCCACGACGAAATCTAACAGTATTTTCGGCGTTATTTGCGGCTACAGTCACGTTATCCCATGAATCGTCCACAATATAAGACCCTGATAGATATTCGGAGTGAGCCTGACCTGCGTAGACTAAACTTTCAATCTGTGCCTCGGATAACAAGCCTTGGGTGATTATGTGCTGAGGTAAGTGGGGTCTGTAAGTTGGAGCCGGGGGAGAGACAAGGGCTAATGCTGCACTTTCACAAAGCAGCGACGGATGTGGTTTTGCGTCCTTGATTCGGATTCGCTGTGGGCGATAGGTTTCGTACAGAGTATCTTTTAAGCCTTCAGTAGCAGCCCAATCAATAACCTCATAATCTAAAGGTGCAACATCAATAAATTGGGATAATGTTTGAGTAATTGGTGCTGATTGAGATTTTGGCTTAACAGTATCTAAACGAATTGCTTTTGATACGGCTGTTCGGGAAGAAGAGGTAGTTTGTTCCCAAACTGGTCGCGCTGGCAGTTGCTCAACCAGTGCGGTGAGTTCTGCTAGTTCAACGGTATCGTCAATACAAGGGATTTGTTGAGGGTCAGCTGCCGGAATTTTGTCGATCACCGTCAATCGGGTATCAATGTGAGTTCCGTGCTTGCTGTAGACCTTACCGTTGATACCAACTGAAAGAACTACGGTTGCTTTCTCCTGCATTTTGTTAAAGGTATCTCGCCAAGTAGGATTGTTTGGCGAAAACCAGTTGGCGGAGATTGTTACCAACCGTCCGCCATCGCATAGCCTTTGCAATGCCGAGTTAATATGCCGTGGTGTAGCATCAGGATTGCGGCTGTTGATTTTGGGTGATGCCGAGAAAGGTGGATTCATCAAGACGACGGATGGCTGAGTCTTGCCAGCCAGATAGTCATTGATTTGTTCGGCGTTAACAGAGAATAGCGGAACACCAGGGAACAGTCGCCGGAGAATCTTGCTTCTGTCGCGTGAGATTTCGTTGAGCATCAGACTCGCACCCTGAAGTTTGGCGAACTGAGCTGTGACTTGAACCATTAAATGAGCTTTTATCTCAAGATATGCTTCGCAAAGTAGG
>NZ_CAWUDJ010000033.1:0-74459 GCF_963920875.1 Anabaena sp. CCY 9910
TTGGTATTGATGTTCTCACCTTCCAGTCTCATTCTCTTTAATTCACATTAGACGTCAATTTCTACTCTCTACTACTAAAAGATGGGAAGTTACACTTTTTTTCATTGGGGCAGGCAGGTCACAACCTTGTGGTAGAGTCGTGATGCGTAAAATCCCTGTCATTTATGCGGGGGATATAAGCGAAAGTGCCAAACACCGCTTGCTACAAGTCGGCATAGCCGCCCAACGCACTGGCTCATTTATGATTAGTAATGTATCTATAACACCGGCCTAATTCGGGCTTAGTCTTTCACAGCGAAGGGTTGGGAAATGTTTGCTTCCTCAGAGACTTCTATACTGGGAATAATTTTACTGGTAGCTTTCACCATTTTGGGTTGGGGCTTTTACCGCGCCAGACCTTTTGGTAAACTCGGAATCTTAGCCTGGTTGCAGTCGGTGGTATTAATGGCTCCTTGGCTGTTGTTTTTTGGTTTGTTTGCTGCCGGGATTTATATCAACATCGTTGGCATATTATTTTTGGTAGTGGGTTCTGCTGGATTGTACATCTACTTGGGTAGACAGTTGCGATCGCTTGGACAAGATGCCATCCTCAAGCAACGGGCAACGGAAAGGCTGGCGGCTGAATCTTCACCAGCGCCAGAAAATATCCCGCAACCAGTGGGGGTAGTTGTGGAAATCATGCCAATCCCCGAAGAAGACTTGAATGTGATTAAAGGCATTTTCGGGATTGATACCTTTTTTGCCACAGAAACGATCGCCTACCAAGAAGGTGCTATCTTCAAAGGTAATCTACGCGGCGAACCCCAAGAGGTTCACACTCGTCTGAGTAAGAGTTTGCAAGACAAGTTAGGTGACAAGTATCGCCTATTTTTAGTAGAAAACACAGACACTAAACCTGTGGTGATTGTGTTACCCAGCACTAATGATCCACGCCCGACCACATTACCACAGAAGGCGTTTTCTGCCATCTTAGCCATAGCAACTGTCGGCACTAGTTTAGAAACTGCCGGATTACTCTTGAATTTTGATTTATTTTCCACCCCAGCCAGATTGCCAGAGGCTTTACCTATAGGGGTGGGGATATTTGCCATTTTAGTGGCTCATGAAATTGGGCATTGGTTAGTTGCTCGCCGTCATCAAGTCCGCCTGAGCTGGCCTTTCTTTTTGCCGGCTGTACAAATCGGATCTTTTGGGGCAATTACTCGCTTTGAGTCTTTGTTACCCAATCGCTCAGTATTATTCGATATTGCGGTGGCTGGGCCAATCGCTGGAGGGATTGTTTCTTTGCTTATGCTGATTGTAGGTTTGCTGCTATCCCACCAAGGCAGTTTATTTCAGTTACCCAATCAGTTTTTCCAAGGATCAATTTTGGTGGGTAGTCTAGCACGGGTTGTCCTCGGTTCGGCGTTGCAATCACCTTTAGTCAACGTCCACCCCTTGGTAATTATTGGTTGGCTAGGGTTAGTCATCACCGCTTTAAACTTAATGCCAGCCGGCTCCTTAGATGGTGGTCGGATTATCCAGGCAATTTACGGACGCAAAACCGCAGGTAGAGCAACATTTGCTACTTTAATTGTGTTGGCTGTGGTTTCTCTCGGTAATGCACTAGCGATGTATTGGGCGATCGTAATTTTGTTCTTACAACGGGATTTAGAACGTCCCAACTTGAATGAAATTAGCGAACCCGATGATGCTAGGGCGGCTTTATGCTTGCTTGTTTTGTTCTTGATGATTACTACCCTTTTACCTCTAACTCCTGCTTTAGCCGGGCGTTTGGGGATTGGTGGCTAGTTAATATCTGGCTGTATCCTCGACTTTTTCCAAGTCGGGGATCTAAAAACTCAATTTCATCTTAAAGGGCTTCTAACCAAGCTTGTAAATTAGCTAAACTTGTAAAATCTAATAAAGCTTCGCTCAAATCTTCGAGAATCGGTAAAGGTAGAGTGGCAATGTGCGATCGCATTTCTTGAGAAATTTCTCCAAACCGCTTAGTTAGCAATCGAATCACTAAATTAGCCGCTTCTTGCTGTCTTCCTTCTTCACGCCCTTCTTCACGTCCTTCTTCTTTAATCTCTCTATAAACTCTCGTTTCTTTAAGTGTAATTCCCAACATTTCTTCTACCTCTGTTTTACTTAATTTTTCAAACTTGTACACCATTATCGTTGTGATCATCTCTATTATGGCGCGGTTTGATGGTTGAGATGCTTGCTGTTGACTCCTTGTTAATAAATACCTAGCTTCCGAGGGTGCTTGTTCTTCATCTATGGTCGTCAATACCATCAACGCTAACCATAAGGGCAAGGAACGAATATCCCCCAATTCATTTAAATACACTCGATGAAGTTGGCTGCTATTTAGTAATGCGCGGTAAGGATAAGTGTCACCCACCTTGTTCAGTCTGGCGCGGAGCAATTCTTTGCAGCCCCATACACCACAGAAGCCTCAATTCTTCTGTGGTGTATCGCGTTTATTTATGGCTTCCAACCTGTAATCAGATTGGGATATTTGGCTGGTTGGGTGAATATTTGTTGGAAGCCAGCCTGGCGTTTTGCAGATGCTTCCTGGCTGAGGTTCCAGAGGGTTTCGTAGAAGAAGAAAGAAACGCCAGCAAAGTTGCGATCGCGTACTTTCTGCACTTGGGTTTGAATCTGTTGTATGGGTACGGAGCGATTTTTCAACCCAGATAAAATGCCGATACTCACAGGGATATGTGCTTTGGCTGTTTTGACTTCTGGATATTCTAATTCTTGAACAAAAACGTTTAAATCGTCCCGGTAAATTTGCAATACCAGTTCTTCAATCAGTCCCATTCTTTCCCATTTCTGCCAATCTGCTAAAAAGTAATCATAGGAGAAACGCTGAGGATTAGGTGCAACGGAAACCAAGCAATCTTTTTTAGTGGCTTTAATTGCTTTAAATACTCTTTGCATGAAGTTGGTAATTTTACTGGCTCTCCAGCGTAGCCATTCCGGATCACGGGGGTTTTTGGAGGGGGCTTGACCACGGTGTTCTTTCTTGTATAAAGCTACTGTGTAGGCATCGTAGCCTAGTTCTGAAGGTAAGCCGAAATGATCGTCAAATTGAATACCATCGATGTCGTAGTTTCTTACAATTTCCACGATTAAATCTTGGATAAATTGTTGGACATCTGGGCGGAAGGGATTTAACCATACGCGATCGTGTTTACCTTCCTTGACTATACGACTACCGTTGCTGCGACTGGTTAACCATTGGGGACGGTTTTTGGCGAGGAGTGAATCGGCTGGAGCCATGAACCCAAACTCAAACCAGGGAATTACGGTTAATCCTTGTTTATGTCCCTCCGTGACGATTTCTTTGAGCATATCTCGCCCTTGTAATCCTGGGGTCGGGTCGATCGCTCGTCCAATAACTTTGGCTGCAACTTTGCTGGGGTAAAGTGTATGTCCCCAGTTCCACACTGCTGGATATACGGTATTGAAGTTGAGTTTATCTAAATTTTGTAAAGATGTTTTGAGGCGATCGCGTTCAAATAATACATCACTATCAATATTGGTTAACCATACCCCCCTCAATTCAGATGCTAATCCTGCACTAGGAGTAATTTGAGCCTTTAAAGGAAACGATAGCATCACCGTAGCCACAACACTCAAAACCATCATTAAGGCAAAGAAGACTTGCTTTCTAATTGCCGCAACATTAGGTAATAAAGATCCACTACACCACTTCACAAACACTTTCATAAATCGTTATAAACATCTGCTAAGAAAACATGAAGCATGACTGTAATAGTTAAGCAGAAGTTGCACCATTTTGTTAGCTTTTAGTGGTCAGAAGCCTTGCCATAAAAGGCTGATAAATTTGCTTTAAACTTAGCGAAACCACCTTTGGCATAGGATTTGTTTGCTCAAAAAGCTAGAAAATTTTCTGCTCTTACCTGTTTGTGAATCCCATATAATCTTTATATTCATTAGATAATTATGTAAATTTTTAACTAATTTGGGAAAAATAGTGTATCTTTATGGTGATTCTAAGTAATAATAACGAAAGCTTAGGATAAAAAATCAAATAGCTACTTACAAAAGTAATAACAACATACTAAGTAACTTTAACACTGTGTTAAGCAACTTTAGAAACCACGGATAAGGTTGATAATGAACAGCTTAAGTAACTCGCAAGACCTATTGACAGATATGACAGCCGCCATGAAGAGATTAGAAAGGTCGCTGATGCTGTCTACTGGCGAGTTCTCACTAATCTTAGCTTGTGCCAACTCTGTGAAAAAACAGCAGCAAACCCTCAATTCCTTACAAGCATCTTCTTCAACCAACATTCAAGAGATTACTCTCTCACCAACAGACGAGACACTATACACAACCATTAAAACCAAATTGGGCAATACTCAACCCGAAGTTCTGATGATTCGTGGTTTAGAATCTGTAGAGGCCATTAACCAACTCATTCTCAGTACAAATATCATGCGAGATGAGTTTCGTAAAGACTTTCATTTCCCCTTGGTATTATGGGTAAATGATGAAATTCTTCAGAAATTAATCTGGTTAGCACCCGATTTAAAAAACTGGGCAGCTAATACCATTAAATTCGATGCGGGTCAAAATCCACTGATGGAAACTTCAGCCCTAACTGCTTAAGGCTGGTGGTGATTGGGGACTGGGGACTGGGGATTAGGTAAATGTTTTATCTGCTCTACTCTCTTACTTTTTCCTGTTTTCTATAGGACTCATACTTGATTTTTGAAATATACGTAGGGGAGCCACTGCGTTGGTGAAGCAGTACGGTCTTGGGGTTTCCCCAAGTGGAGTAACTGCTGAAAGGGTTTCCCGGCTTGGAGCAAGTGGCGTTGGGCAATGCCCACCGGCTCATGGTTTCGGTGGGCATTGCCCACCCTACTACAAATACTTACTTTTTCCTGTTTCCCATTTCTCTTGAAATACTTAGTAACAAAAAATCAATTAGGGCTTACGCACCCAGATTTTATTTTGAGACCAGGTGTAAGTGTTTCAAACAATACCCCTACACCCTTACACCCATAAACCCTTGATATTGCGTTTTCATACGTAAGTCTGATTAATATAGAAGTGTCTATCTTCACATCTACATCAGAAGATATTTCATTTTGGGAATAATTACGGAATTGTTCTTACTGGTTACGTATTAATTGTTGAACATTGCAATACTGAACTCTAGACGCTGATGTCAGCGTTTTATCTTAGGAATTATGCTGCCAATTTATCGTTATACTAAACAGGCTCAAATTATTACTGCTTTAATTTTGACTGGCATTCTATCTGTTGGTAGTGAGTTGACACTGATAAAAAACGCCAGCGCTTCATCTATCGATTTTTTAGCACAAAATGTTCCAGCGAACCGCTTACCGCGCCTTGTAGCTAATGCTGTGTTGCGAGATTTATCAAATCGATCAGGAATTTCTTCCCTCTTTTTGAAAATCACTGATTATCGTCAACAAACTTGGCGTAACGGTTGTTTAGAACTACAGCGACCGGATGAACTCTGTTCTCAGGCTTTAGTTCCAGGTTGGCGAGTTGTAGTTTCTCGCGGTCAACAAAGTTGGATTTATCACACCAATCAAAATGGTTCTGTGGTCAGGCTAAATGAACGAGCTAACACAGGTAGATTACCTCAAAATGTGAGAAATGCTGTGTTAGTACAGGCGCGACAAATCTCAGGATTACCAACTAGGGCGTTGAGTATTGTGGAATTTCAACCGACTAACTGGGTTGAAGGTTGTGAAGTCTCCACTTTCCCCAATCCTTGCGATCAAATTTTAGTCTCTGGTTGGCAAGTAACTGTAGGTGCTGGGAATCAACGTTGGGTATTTGTCAGTAATGAAAATGGTGATAGAGTCCGGTTAGCAACTGGAAGTAATCCAAGTGCAAATTTACCAACATCGATTATAGATGAAGTGTTAGCGGATGCTTCCAACCGCAGTAGAACCAAGATTGCAGTCAGTTCGAGAAATATTACCCAAGCAGAACGGGTGGTGTGGAGTAATGGCTGTCTAGATTTAGATGGGGGGATTTGTACTTTCGCCCAAGTGCCTGGTTGGCGTGTTACGGTCACAATAGGCCGGGAAAAGTTCGTTTATCACACTGACAATAACTTTTTAGTCAAGTTCAATCGAGCTGCTAGCACAACTACTGGTAATGTTAACTCTGTGCAACCTATACCTATTTCCCAGAGTGAATTACCGCCACCTTTAGATAGGAATGTGGTCTTCCGCTCAATTGCGAGTGGTGGTTTTACTGGCAGAACCTACGAGACAATTTTGCTCAATGATGGGCGATTAATTCGTGTGCAGATTGGTGATGGGAATGATTCTGAACGCAGTGTGCGCCGTCTCAGCCGCCAAGAATTACAGCAATTTCAGCAGTTGCTACAACGCTACAGAGGTGAATTTAATAATCTGCGCTACCCTGCGCCCAGAAGCAGTGCTGACTTTATCACTTACACTCTTACTAGCCAAGAGGGTACGGTCGAGTACAATGATATTTCTGTAAATAGCGTACCGACAAATTTACAAGCTGTCATCACCGCTTGGAATCAAATTAACGATACCCCAATCTCAGATGATGGTAATCTCAACCCTGTACCGATTCGTCCCAGCGAGTTACCACCACCTTTAGATCAAGGTGTAGTATTTCGAGAAATTTCTAGCGGTGGCTTTGCGGGTAGAACCTACGAAACAGTATTACGTGATGATGGTTTGTTAATCCGTGTGCGGATTGGTGATGCTAATGATTCTGAGCGGAGTGTGCGCCGTATTCCTGTGCAGCAGGTACGTCAATTTCAACGGTTGCTAGAACGCAGATCAGAGGAGTTCCAAAATATTAATTACCCAGCCCCTAGAGGTGCTGCTGATTTTATTACCTACACTCTGACCAGCGAAGACGGTACAGTACAGTACAACGATGTTTCTCAGAATAACTTGCCGCAGGATTTACAGGGAGTGGTGCAAGCTTGGAGGGATATTGTAGGGAATAGGTAATTGGTAATTGGTAATTGGTAATTGGTAATTGGTAATGGGTGTTTCTTGATATTAGGAGATTTCCTCACAAGTTCCTCATGTTTCTCGTTGAGAATAATTTGCAGTTAATCTCAGCGAGAAATTTTGATGGATTGTCACAAATGTAAATCTCAGGGTCAATCGTGTAAAAAGCGATCGCCTAAATTGCTATTTTCCCCCAAAAATCAGCAACCATTTACTCAGGATGTTTCCCACAATCCCCAAATTGCTTTGGTTGGAATGCCCAATGTTGGTAAGAGTGTGTTGTTCAATGCACTAACAGGAATTTATGTCACAGTTTCTAATTACCCCGGTACAACTGTAGAAGTAAGTCGTGGACTAGCGCAGATTGGGGAACAAAGCATCACAGTGATTGATACACCAGGAATGTATTCACTATTACCCATCAGTGAAGAAGAAAAAGTTGCCAGAGATTTATTGCTTTTAGAACCTGTAGCAGCTGTGGTTCATGTGGTAGATGCTAAAAACTTGGGAAGAATGCTGCCTTTAACTTTTCAACTGATAGAAGCTGGTCTGCCGATTTTACTCGCTGTCAACATGATGGATGAAGCCCATCGTTGGGGGTTAGATTTACGACCAGACTTGCTGGAGATGGAATTAGAAGTTCCAGTAGTTTGTATGGCGGCTGCTTTGAACCAAGGTATAGATGAATTGCGACATAGGATAGCCTCGCTCCTGCCAGTTCAGACTGCAATGATACCAGCGTGAGTATTTGAGATCAGGAGAAAAGGGCATGATTAGCCAAGTTATCTATCCAGAACCAATTGAAGCAGCGATCGCTCAAATAGAATCGTGGTGGCAGACATTGGGCAATCGCTATTTATTTCATAATTACTCATTATCACCTCGTAGCCTGGCTTTATTGCTGTTACAGAAAGACCCAGGATTATGGCAAATATTAGAACAAGACCAAGAACAGTGTCGTCATCTGGAAGTTTTGATTACTGTTACCCAAAATCAACTTCATCAGCCTTTAGGACTAGCGATCGCCAATACTCGTCAAAATCAGGCTCGGATAATAGAAAGGGCAGTTTTGCATGAAACCAGAGAAGCGCGATCATCGATTACAGAAACACTCCACCAACTCACGGTCAATCCTATTACTGGATTCCCCATTCTTGTGGTCATTCTTTACTACGGAGTTTACAAATTTGTCGGTGAATTTGGTGCAGGGGAACTAGTAGATCGCATCGAAAGCTTTTTTGAATCACAAATTAACCCATTAGTCAACCAAGTCGCGGCACAAATCATTCCCTGGCGACCAATTCAAGACTTGATTGCTCATGATTATGGCATTATCACCTTGGGAATCCGTTATGCTACGGCGATCGTTTTACCTGTAGTTGCCACTTACTTCTTGATGTTCTCGTTACTAGAAGATAGCGGCTATCTTCCACGTTTGTCTTTAATGCTGGATCGCTTATTCAAATCCGTTGGTTTATCGGGTCGTGCGGTGATTCCGATGGTATTGGGCTTGGGGTGCGACACAATGGCAACAATAGTCACCCGCACCTTAGAAACCAAACGTGAACGATTAATTGCCACCTTTTTACTTTCCCTGGCCATACCTTGTGCAGCACAGTGGGGTGTAATTGTGGGACTACTGGCACAAAAACCAGCCGCCTTACTGTTTTGGGGAGGTTTTATCACCGCCATCTTCCTAGTAGTTGGGTATCTCACCGCCAGATTGTTACCTGGGACTTCCGGCAGGTTTTACATGGAAATTCCCCCTTTACGTCTGCCCAAATTACGGAATGTGTTCACTAAAACCTGGGTGCGGATGAAGTGGTATTTCTTTGAAGTATTACCCTTATTTATCTGGGCATCTGTGTTGATTTGGGTGGGACGTTTAACCGGATTATTTGACGTAATTATTCGCGCCATTGAACCTCTCACCTTGGCTTTGGGAATGCCAAAACAAGCAGCGCCCATATTTCTCTATGGCTTTTTCCGTCGAGATTATGGTGCAGCCGGACTATTTGATTTGCAGCAACAGGGAAGCTTGACAGGTAATCAGTTAGTGATAGCTGCGATCGTTTTAACTTTGTTTTTACCCTGTATTGCCCAATTGCAAATGCTGATTAAGGAACGGGGGAGTAAAACTACTTTGGCAATAGTACTGTTTATTTTTCCCTTTGCTTTCCTCATGGGATATGTCGTCAACTTCGGCTTAATATTATTCGGAGTGAACTTTTAATATGAACGCCTTATCAACAGTCAAAGTCGGTCAACCGCAAACGGTAGTAAGTTTACGAACTCAAGATCAAGCAGTACTACAAAAACTGATGGCATTCGGTATTTTACCAGGGAGCAAGTTGGTGCTAGAGCAACGCTTTCCATCCTATATCATCATGGTTGGCAGAACCCGCACCGCCTTGGATCGAGAAACAGCACAGTGTATTTTTGTGGAATCTCGCAATTGATTACTTTTGAGCAACCTTGATCCCAGTTGTCTGTTCTGCTGATGGTGTTACAGTGTTAGCTCGTAAAGCGCGGAACATCCCAAATCTACAGAGTCCCGTACCGAATGCCAACCTCATCAGTAGTAGGGTAGGCACTTCTCGCAGAGATTTAATGAAACCAGATAGACCAAAACGCACTAATCCTTCTGGTCTAACTATTCCTTGCCAGATAGAATCTAGCCAAGAGGGGAGTGTTTGTTTTGTCCAGTCTGCGGTGATTACCTCCCCTTCTACTAATCCCGTCGCGGCCAAAAGCTCAGAAAAGCCTTCGATGCTGGAAAAAGCTGGATGAGACCACTGATCTAGTAGTTGCTGCATTACTGGTTTCTCCCAAAAATTCAGGGGTTTTTGGCGATCGTCTCGCTGATTCCAGTCGGCTAAAACCATGATTCCACCAGGCTTTAGCACCCGCATCAATTCTTTGGCAAAAATGGCTTTATCTGGCATATGTGGGCCAGCTTCAATTGACCAAACTACATCAAAACTACCATCTGGGAAAGAAAGCGCCATTGCATCATCCACCAAAAACTGTGCATTCAGTTCCTGAGGTGTTAATTCTTGGGCGCGTTGGACTTGTTGGGGGCTGATGGTGATACCTGTAACGGCAAATCCATAATCCCGTGCCAAAATGCGACTACTTCCCCCAATTCCACAACCAACATCTAACAGGGTAGTACCAGGGGGTAATTTATCCAAACCACCCCAACGCACCATTTCATGGACAAAATCAGATTTAGCTGCCAGAAAATCTTTCCTTTGCGGTGGCGAACCATAATGACCTAAATGGATGTGTTCGCCCCAGTAAAACTCTAAAATACCGTCTTCAGTCCACTGGTCGTAGGAATTGGCTACGGAGTTAGATGATTGATAACGTCTAGCAGTAATGAGATATAACGCGATACCTGCTGCCAGTAGTGTTAAAAAAAATATCAGTGTAGAAAGCAACCAATTCATGAAAATAGAGCCTTAATGAGCCTTAACATTTATATACAATTTTATCCCATTGCTTTCTTCGGAGAGTTTAACTATTCACGCCTACCTCATTACTTAGAACTGTATGTAGGTTGGGTGGAGGAACGGAACCCAACATTCTCAAGACTTTGTTGGGTTACGCTATCGCTCCACCCAACCTACTATTCTCTTAACTGAACCGTATTGGGATATGGTGGGCATTGCCTACCCTACAGATACTTAGGAACACCAAAAAATCAATTATCTGGTCTGGTAGGGTGCGTCAGTATGAATAATTTCTGAGTATAGTTAGGTTCTATCGCACTGACGCACCCTACATTTGGATATTTTTACTGGAAGTCCTTACGTTAATTATTACTGGGGAATGATAGAGAAAATAGCTTTTGCTGATAATATTTCAGTCTTGGTATTCCTCTAAGCCAAAGAACCAATTACTTTATGAATAAGCTGCCGAAAATAGACCGTCAGCGAGAGCATCAAGCGAATGAACGTACTTTTTTAGCTTGGTTACGAACTTCTATCGCCTTGATTGGTTTTGGTTTTGCTATTGCGAGATTTGGGTTATTTTTGCGTCAGCTTGATACGGCAATTTCACAAAAGGAAACTTATGTCAATCCTCTATTCAACTCAGAGAATTTAGGGATTACTTTAGTACTTGTGGGGATTTTGGCGATCGCTCTAGCTGCGTGGCGTTACAATCAGGTATTCTGGCAAATAGAACGAGGTGACTATCAACCTAATCGATTGGCAGTATGGTTGATGACTGGAGTTGTGATGATTTTGGGGTTTTTAAGTATTCCTTTACTCTTGTTACGGGAACAATCTATACCGCGACCGTCTTCTGTTTTCAAGCAGCCAAAATCGGAAAATATTCGTCAATAGTCAATAGTCAATAGTCAATAGTCAATAGTCCACAGTTAAAAGATAGTGGAAATCATCCCGAACCTCTACCCCAGAAAATGCAATTAATTAGCTAAAAAGCCGATTAGTTAGGCAGTTTCCCAATAGAGTACATCGTTAATAGATCGTATATATATAAGGTATTGCGGATGAGATACTGACCTATGGAATATTTGTAGAAAGTCGAATCAGTAGCCGCATATAAATACTTGTTTTGATAATGCTATCACTTCCCGTTGAATACTGATAATATCTGTGAAATAGGTAATTGGGAATTGGTAATGGTAAAGAACAATTACTTATTAGCTATTACCTATTACCATTCATTAAATATATTTAATTCCCTGGTTCTGGCTATTTCTCATTCTTCTATCTCTACATTCTGAAAGTGCAGTTTAGGGCTAGGACAAGGATAAAATTATGAGCCAAACTTTTGCAACTATTGACGGCAATGAAGCTGTTGCCCGTGTTGCTTATAAACTGAATGAAGTAATTGCTATCTATCCCATCACCCCCTCTTCAGCAATGGGTGAATGGGCTGATGCTTGGATGGCGGAAGGTCGTCCTAACCTGTGGGGTACAGTTCCCAGTGTGGTACAGATGCAAAGCGAAGGCGGGGCGGCTGGTGCGGTGCATGGGGCTTTGCAAACGGGTTCCTTGAGTACGACTTTCACCGCCTCTCAAGGGCTGTTGTTGATGATTCCCAATCTCTACAAAATTGGGGGTGAACTGACTAGTATGGTGGTTCACGTTGCAGCCCGTTCCTTAGCTACCCACGCCCTATCAATTTTTGGTGACCATAGTGATGTGATGGCGGCTCGTGGTACTGGGTTTGCGATGCTGTGTTCGGCTTCGGTGCAGGAAAGCCACGATTTCGCTTTAATCGCCCATGCGGCTACTTTAGATACAAGGGTTTCATTTTTACATTTCTTTGATGGCTTCCGTACCTCCCATGAAGTGCAGAAAGTGGAACTTTTATCAGATGATGATGTGCGATCGCTCATTAATGAAGATAAAATATTTGCACACCGCGCCCGCGCCCTGACTCCAGATAGTCCTCTGTTGCGGGGGACAGCCCAAAATCCTGATGTCTTTTTCCAAGCCCGTGAAGGTGCAAACCCTTACTACAATGCTTGTCCGGAAATTGTCCAAGGGATTATGGATAAATTCGGCGAACGGACGGGGAGATATTATCAAATATATGAATACCACGGCGCAAGTGATGCCGATCGCCTAATTATTCTCATGGGTTCCGGCTGTGAGACGGTACATGAGACAGTAGATTATCTCAACGCCCGTGGGGAAAAGGTGGGTGTTCTCAAAGTCAGACTATTTCGCCCCTTCGATGTAGAGAGATTTATCCAGGCTTTACCCAATAGTGTACAGGCGATCGCAGTCCTCGACCGCACCAAGGAACCGGGAAGCGCGGGGGAACCGTTATATCAAGATGTAGTTACAGCGATTCATGAAGGATGGGTAAATAAAAATAATTCCCCAGTCCCCAGTCCCCAGTCCCCAGTTCCCAAAATTATTGGTGGGCGTTATGGGTTATCCTCGAAGGAATTTACACCGGCGATGGTGAAGGCTGTGTTTGATAATTTGGCACAAGCTACGCCGAAGAATCACTTTACTATCGGGATTAATGATGATGTAACGCATACATCCCTGGAATATGACCCCAGTTTCTCTACTGAACCGGATAACGTTGTCCGGGCGATGTTCTACGGGTTGGGTTCCGATGGTACAGTAGGGGCGAATAAAAACTCAATTAAGATTATTGGGGAAGGAACAGACAACTACGCCCAAGGGTATTTTGTCTACGACTCCAAAAAATCCGGCTCCATGACCGTTTCTCACCTGCGCTTCGGTTCTCAACCCATACGTTCTACTTACTTAATTGACCAAGCCAATTTTATTGGTTGTCATCACTGGGGATTTTTGGAACGTATCGAAGTTTTAAAAGCTGCTGCACAAGGAGCGACTATATTGTTAAATAGTCCTTATGATGCGGGTGCTGTTTGGGAAAATTTACCCCTGAAAGTACAGCAGCAAATTCTAGACAAGCAACTCAAACTCTACGTCATCAACGCCAATCAAGTCGCCCGTGACAGTGGTATGGGTGGACGCATTAACACCATTATGCAGGTGTGCTTTTTTGCTTTGGCGGGGGTCTTGCCAGAAGCGCAAGCGATCGCCAAAATAAAACAAGCGATAGAAAAGACCTATGGTAAGAAAGGGGCGGAAGTTGTCCGGATGAATCTGCAAGCGGTAGACCAGACCCTAGAAAATTTACATGAGGTGAAGATTCCTCTTGAGGAAAAAGGGAAATGGATAGATGAAGAAGCACTCCTATCTAGCCAAAGTCCCTTTCCCACCAGCGCGCCCAAGTTTGTCCGGGACATTCTGGGAAAAATCATGGTGTGGCAAGGTGATGACTTACCTGTAAGTACACTACCACCTGATGGGACATTTCCCACAGGTACGGCTAAATGGGAGAAGCGCAACGTCGCGCAAGAAATTCCGGTGTGGGACACGGATGTCTGCGTGCAATGTAGTAAGTGTGTGATGGTTTGTCCCCACGCTGCAATTCGCGCTAAGGTTTATCAGCCAGGTGAGTTAGAGAATGCACCGCCTACTTTTAAGTCAGTGGATGCTAAAGATAGAGACTTTGCTAACCAAAAATTCACTATCCAAGTGGCTCCAGAAGACTGTACAGGCTGCGCTATTTGTGTAAATGTCTGCCCAGCCAAAAATAAATCCGAGCCATCCCTGAAGGCGATTAACATGGCAAATCAGCTACCCTTAAGGGAACAGGAGAGAGAGAATTGGGATTTCTTCTTGAATTTGCCTAATCCTGACCGACGCAAGTTAAAACTTAACCAGATTCGTCAACAACAACTGCAAGAACCTCTATTTGAATTTTCTGGTGCTTGTGCTGGTTGTGGTGAGACACCTTATGTAAAACTATTAACACAATTATTTGGCGATCGCGCGGTTATTGCCAACGCCACTGGTTGTTCTTCCATTTACGGCGGAAACCTCCCCACCACCCCTTGGACGAAAAACAGCGAAGGACGAGGCCCGGCTTGGTCTAATAGTCTATTTGAAGATAACGCCGAGTTTGGTTTTGGCTACCGTCTCTCGTTAGATAAACAAGCAGAATTTGCGGCGGAACTACTGCAACAGTTCAGTGCAGAAGTGGGGGATAATCTGGTTCAGTCCATCCTCAATGCAGAACAGAAAACTGAGGCTGATATCTGGGAACAACGGGAAAGAATAGCGTTGTTAAAGCAACAGTTAGATGGAATCCAGACTTTTGACCCCAGCATCAAATCCAAAATCCAAAATCTCAAATCCTTAGCCGATTACCTAGTGAAGAAAAGCGTCTGGATTATCGGCGGTGATGGTTGGGCTTATGATATTGACTTTGGTGGTATCGACCATATATTGGCGAGTGGTCGCAATGTGAATATTTTGGTGATGGATACAGAAGTGTATTCTAACACCGGGGGTCAATCTTCCAAAGCTACCCCTAAAGCAGCCGTCGCTAAGTTCGCCGCCAGTGGTAAGCCTGCACAAAAGAAAGATATGGGCTTAATGGCGATGAATTACGGTAATGTGTATGTGGCGAGTGTGGCGTTAGGTGCGAAAGATGACCAAACACTCAAGGCATTTTTGGAAGCAGAAGCCTTTGACGGCCCATCTATAATTATTGCCTACAGCCATTGCATCGCCCACGGCATCAACATGACCACAGGCATGAACCAACAAAAAGCCCTGGTAGAATCAGGACGCTGGTTGTTGTATCGTTATAATCCACTGTTGCAACAAAAGGGCAAAAATCCCTTACAGTTAGATATGCGATCGCCTACTCAATCAGTAGAGCAATCAATGTATCAAGAAAATCGCTTCAAAATGCTGACGAAAAGTAAGCCAGAAGTAGCTAAACAACTACTAGCACAAGCACAAGCTGAAGTTGATGCACGTTGGCAGATGTATCAATATTTGGCGAATAGGTAATAGTTAATGGGTAATGGGTAAGAGGTTATTTATAAAGCAAAAATAAAATTATTGTAGGGTGTGTTAGGCGCTCATTTCCCTGATGATTGGTCACAAAATAACTATCCTCGCGCCTAACGCACCGCCGGATGGTGCGTTACGGCTAAATTTTCTTGTCTCTGAGTCCCAAATCCTTTCATAGCCGTAACACACCCTACTTAATATTTACTTTATAAATAGTCTCTAATGGGTTGTTCTTGCCTATTACCTATTACTATTTTTGTCAAGTCGCTTCGCTCCAATTCAAAATTAAAAATTCAAAATTCAAAATTAAAGACAATTAGTGGGAGCTTGGACTCGCCACTAATTGTTTGATAATTTTCAAGAATGGATACAGAGTAAATTTAATATTAATACCAGTCAAAGTTGGGATAGTATTATCCTCGCAAATTCCACTGATGAAAAAGATGCTTTTTATAAATTTTTTCAGCTATTTGAACAATTCCTTTATGGAGTAACAAACACTGCAAATTTAGAATTAGCCGCTAAAAGCAATACAGATTATTCAAACAGTTAACAAGAGGTGATTGAATACTATTAAGATAGATAACAGTCTCTACTTTACCATCTCTAATCTACAGGCGATCGCTCTTTTCCATAACCCCGATTTCTTCGATAAGTCGGAGTTATACAGCGTTTCCTGGTCTACTGAGGTACAAATCTCTGCGTACCTCTGCGTTTTACTTTGCGTTCCTTTGCGTTTCAAAATATTATCTGTACCTCACTTAACTGGGAATTTCTATAATTTTTCCGCTAACTCAAAATTGCTTTATAATAAAAATATAAAATAATTATAATTTATCATTATTATGCGAACTGTAGCAATTCAATTACCAGAAACAGTATTTTCAGCACTCCGCAAAAACCCTGAAGAATTTGTTCAAGAAATGCGAATTGCAGCAGCAGTTAAATGGTATGAATTAGGTGAAATATCACAAGCTAAAGCAGCAGAAATTTCTGGATTGACTCGTGCTGAATTCATCAATGCTTTAGCACGCTATCAAGTAGATTTTATGCAATATACGGCTCAAGAATTAGCAGAGGAACTGATGAATGTCGATTAGTCGCGTCATTGTTAACTCTTCACCTTTAATTGTTCTTTTAAAAAGTCAACAAGCTCAATTAATCCCACAATTATTTACAGAAATTTTAGTACCATCCGGTGTTATTGAAGAAATTACAACGAAAAATGACACCGCATCAAAACTATTACCAAGTATTTCGTGGATACAAACGGTAGAAGTTAAGATTATTGTACCTGAAGTAGCAGCTTGGGATTTGGGAAAAGGAGAATCACAAGTATTGAGTTTGGCACTACAAAATTCAGAATTTGCTGCTATTGTTGACGATAGGGCAGCGCGCCGTTGTGGTCAAGCTTTAGGAATTACTACAATTGGAACGGGAGGTTTACTGATATTAGCAAAAAGACCTGGACTCATTGCAAGTATATCTCCTGCAATCCAAGCTTTGCGTGATGCCGATTTGTGGCTATCTGATACTTTGGTAGAATTACTCAAACAACAAGCAGGAGAATAAAGATTCATGAACCAACAAAAAGCCCTGGTAGAATCAGGATGCTGGTTTTTGTATCGTTATAATCCACTGTTGCAATAAAGGCTAGATAATTTAATTAATCCTTATCACCAATTACCAAAAAAAGGGGTAGATATACTACCCCTCTACCGAACCAGGAAACTTAGATTATTAGCTACAGCAGAACTTTAGCTAAAATTGGTGGTACAACAGTAGAGATTTCTGGCACATACACCTGTGTAACGTAGTCAGCAATCATTCTGTCGGTATTAAATAATGGTGCATTGGTTTTGATGGATGCTTTCATGACTTGCACCCAACGATGGGGAATCCCGTTGGCATCTTGGTCGTAGTATAGAGGTACAATTTCCTCTTCTAGCAACTTATACAGGGATTGGGAGTCAATGCGGTCTTGTAATTCTTGGTCGCTGGTGTGAGCATCTTCACCAATCGCCCAACCATTTAAGCCTTTACCATTTGCGTCGGCTTGATAACCTTCACACCACCAACCGTCAAGGACGCTGCAATTAATCCCACCGTTAAAGCAGACTTTCTGTCCACTTGTTCCCGATGCTTCTAGAGGACGACGGGGATTATTTAACCACACATCCACACCTTGGACTAATTTTTGTCCGGTGTAAATGTCGTAATCTTCAATAAAGGCGACGCGGTTAATAATGCCTGAATTATGACACCATTCCATCAAGCGTTGGATAATCCGCTTACCTTCTTCATCGGCTGGGTGGGCTTTGCCGGCAAACACTATCTGCACTGGACGTTCAGCGTTGCTGAAAATCCGTAACGCCCGTTCTGCATCACGTAAAATTAAATCGCCACGTTTGTAAGGGCTGAAGCGTCTAGCAAAACCAATTGTCAAGATTTTGGGATCAAGTAGACTATCGCTGGCTTGAATTAGTCTGTGGTCTTCACCCCGATGTTCCCGTGACTTTCTGACTTTATAACGGGTATATGCGACTAATCTTTCTTTGAGGATGAGATGGCGTGACCATAATTCCTCATTGGGGATGTCGTCAACTTTTGCCCACGTTTGGGGATCAATGGCGCGAGTTCTCCAGTCTGCACCTAAGTATTGATTATATAAGTCGGCTAATAAGGGTGCTGTCCATGTGGGTGCGTGTACACCATTGGTAATGTAACCAATGGGTACTTTCTCTTCTGTGCGTTGGGGATAGAGGACAGTCCACATCTTGCGGGATACTTGACCATGTAGTTCACTCACACCGTTACAAGCGCGAGACATCCGCAGGGCTAAAACGGTCATACCGAAGGGTTCCCAAGGATCTCCTAATCGCCGTGCGCCTAATGCTAAGAATTGTTCGCGGGAGAGGCGTAATTGTGTCCAGTAGTGGGCAAAGAAGGAGTCTATTAAATCGGGGGAGAAGACATCATGACCGGCGGGAACTGGTGTATGGGTTGTGAATACGCAACTTTTCCGCACACTGGCTTCAATGTCGTAGAAGGATTTACCTGTGCGTTCGATTTCCAGACGGGCAATTTCTAGGGTACAGAAAGCGGCGTGACCTTCGTTGAGGTGATAGACAGAAGGTTTGATTCCCAAGGCTTGCAACGCCCGGACACCGCCAATTCCTAAGACGACTTCTTGGGCGATGCGGGTTTCTGTATTCCCACCGTATAAATGTCCTGTTAACCAACGGTCAATGGGATCATTGTCATGGCGATCGCTATCGAGTAAATATAAACTTACCCTGCCTACTTGCACTCGCCAGATTTGCACTGTTACCTGGCGCTGGCGAATCTCCAATTGAATTGTTAGTGGTTCCCCATGCTCATTTTTAATCAACTCAATGGGCATCCGGTGGAAGGAATTATCCACATAATAATCTTCTTGCCAACCTTGACGGCTCAAGCGTTGACGAAAATAACCTTGGCGATATAACAAGCCAATACCCACCAACGGTACACCCAAATCCGATGACGATTTTAGGTGATCCCCAGCCAAAATCCCCAGACCACCAGAGTAAATTGGCAGAGATTCATGGATACCAAATTCGGCACAAAAATAAGCAACCGGGTTGTTGTGAGTAACTTGAGGTGCTACTCGACTCACCCAAGTATCTTTCTGATTAATATACTGGTCAAACTCCTGCGCCAAGGCAGAAACTTGCTTGAGATAAAACGGGTCTTCAGCTAACTGGGTGAGGCGTTCGTAACTGACTGACTCTAAAATTGCCACTGGGTTATGTCCGCAGCGTTCCCACTCTTGGGGATCAATGGCTTGAAATAATGCTAGGCGATCGCCGCTCCAACTCCACCAATAGTTGTAAGCTAAATCTGCTAATCGCTTTAGGGAAAAAGGTAGCTTTTCACTTAAATGTAAGGCTGCTGTATTTGCACTGCTCTGAGACATAAAATTCTACGCTTTGGAAATTACGTGTGAGATACTTACGGTTATCAAAGAAATACTTTCTTGCTGTATGGTTGACAACACAGCATTAGTAAACGTCTTATTTTTTCTCGATTTCACTCATCATCTACCCCCAGCCAACGCCATTCAGGTTGATTTGTGTTGAGTTTCAAGTAGTTAACTAACACCTGAATTAGGGGGATTTTTTTGACATCAAAACTTACCTAAAATTAGTGATGTTTATTCTTTATATCTTGTAGAGACTACCATTATTTATGAGAATTTTTGATGTTGTTTTATATCGATACCACGCACTAAATTTTAATTTATTTATTCTTTTGTAAAAAAATATTTAAATATATAACAATATAGTGTTGCCAAGCAAAACCTTATTAGCAAAATTGTATTAGAGGCAAAAAAATTCTCTGCATCCAAGAAGACCTTTCCAGCTAGTGAGGATTAATCGGTTTGATGGAAAGCCATGTGGAATCTGTTTTGCGTAAATTGACTGGGCTTGGAGAACTTACAAACAATAACTCTAGACTCATATGATCAATCGCATTACCTCTGTTTTTCTTGTTGGTTTGATAGCATCCGCTTCAGCTTTGGCTATTTCCCCCAAGGCTGACGCGAACACACCAGCATTTTCTATTTTTGAGCTAGGTAGACAAGATAATCGTCGCTATAACCGAGATAACGACCGTCGTGAAGATTGGGATAATATCCGCTATGACCGCGACAATGACCGTCGCTATCGGGATAATGACCGTCGCCACCGGAATAATCACCGTCGTAACGACTGGGATAACAACCGTCGTTGGGACAACAACCGTCGCTGGGACAACAACCGTCGCTGGGACAATAACCGTCGCTGGGATAACAACCGTCGCTGGGATAATAACCGTCGTTGGGATAACAACCGTCGTGATGATTGGAATAATAACCGTCGTGATGACTGGAATCGTAACTGGTTTGGTTACTAATCCCTCCGCTTTCAGTATATTAGGCTCGGTTGTAGCTTAATTGAGCATTAATGTCCCAAAGTTTTGCAAATTTGGGACATTCCCATTCACCAGTAAGCGCAGAGACAAAATTATTTGTAGGATGAGTAGGTGATAGCGTCGCCCATCATCTTGTATACTATCGGGTTCTGTTCTCCACCCAAGCTACATTTAAAGTTTTATATCAATTAAGTTAACGATCGCCCTAATTAAATTGTCTGGGTCTACTGGTTTAGAAATATGCTTTTGAAACCCCACTTTTAATGCCCGCTTTTCGTCTATTTCCCCAGCATAGGCTGTTAGGGCGATCGCGGGAATCTTTCCGCCCTGATCTGGTGGCAAAGCTCTGATCTGCCGCATCAACATATAGCCGTCCATGTCTGGCATCCCAATATCACTCAGGAGGATATCGGGTGGGGATTGGGTAAAGACTCGCAATGCTTCAAGAGCCGAAACTGCTGTGACTACCCTTGCCCCTGCTTGTTCCAAGAGAAAAGCCACAAATTCGCGTGTATCGGTATCATCATCTACCACTAATACTTGGGTACCATGCAAACCCAGGGATACTTCTGAGGATGGAGAATCTGGTTTTACAGTCGGCTGAGTAGGTAAGAGTGGCAACTTCAGGGTGAATGTAGCTCCCATACCTTCACCCGGACTTTCTGCGTGAATAGTACCACCATGTAGCTCAACTAAATGACGCACGATCGCCAAACCCAATCCTAGCCCACCAAATTTCCGAGTAGTGGCGCTATCTGCTTGGCGAAAATAATCAAACACATAAGGTATAAAATCGGGAGAAATACCTTTACCAGTATCACTAACGCTAATTTGAGCTTGATTACCAACTTGTTCTAAGCGTATCTCCACCAAACCACCTGTGGGTGTAAACTTAACAGCATTAGAGAGCAAGTTCCACATCACTTGCTGTAAGCGGGTTGAGTCGCCAGAAACTAGTCCTATTTCCCCATCAAGATTGACTTCAATACGAATGGAATTAGCTTCTGCTGCCAGTCGCACAGTTTCAATCGCCCCTTTAATCACTGATGCTAAATTAATCGGGCTGCTTGTTAGGCTGAGTTTCCCCTGTAGAATCCGCGAGATATCTAAAAGGTCTTCAATCAATTCGACTTGCAGCTTGGCATTACGCTCAATAATAGTTACAGCTTGTTTGGCTTTTGCTTTGTCTAGTTTGCCATTTTGCAGCAGCCTTGACCAACCCAGAATCGGGTTGAGGGGCGATCGCAATTCGTGGGACAGCACGGCTAAAAATTCATCTTTAATCCGGTTTGCCGCTTCGGCTTCTTCTCGTGAGCCTTCGGCTGCCGACCGTGCTTGTTTTTCAGCTTCGTATAACCTGATATTTTCCACGGACACAGAAGCCATTTGTGCTAACTGCATCAGGATTGCTTCGTCTGCGGCGGTAAATTCACCATCATATTTGTCTGAAAGCTGAATCAAACCGATGTTTTGTCCGTTCCGCCCTACTAGGGGAGCAGCCAGCCAGCCACGCAGAGGGGGATGGTTTTTTGCCTCTTTGCCAAGGCCGCGCCACTGTGGATTTGCCTCTAGTTCGGCTTGAGTCATCCGCATTGGGTGATTGAGATGGCCGACACAGCCATAGATGCCTGATCCATCCGGCTTTTCATCATAATTTTGCCACTGAGTATACTTATCAGATAAGAAAATGGCGCTAATTGCCTGTGACCAGTTCTGGCCGATAGTCATGCTCGTAACAGATTGGTGAGAACCAATGATTGATGCTGCCTGATCTGTAATCACCTGCAAAACTTGCTCTACGGAAAGGGCAGAGTTAATTGCCAGTGCGGCTCTAGTCAATCCCTGCAATTGGTTAATGTAGTGGCGTTCAAGGGCTAGCAGTTGTTCGCGTTCCAGTTCAGCTTGTTTGCGTTCGGTGATATCCGCAGCAAAAACTGTCAGTCCATCAGGCGAAGGATAAACTCGGTGTTCATACCAACGATTCCAGGTGACATAAAGATATTCAAACTGGACTGATGTTTGTTCATTAAACGCTCGTTGAAATTGAAGATCAATATCAGTGCCAATAGTATCTGCAAATAAATCCCAAATGCGGTGATTGAGAATATCCTCGCGTTCCATGCTAATGATCTCGCACAGGCGATCGTTGACATAGGTAAATCGCCAGTCGCGATCGAGGACGTAAAACCCATCATTAATACTCGACAAAATAGTTTCTACATTCTGCTTGGCTGTTTCTGCTTCTTGTCGCAAGGTCTGTTCCTGCTCCATAGCATCTCGCCGCAATTGCGCCAGTTTTAAAGTTGCTTCCACGCGCGCTAATAGTTCACGGGCAGAAAACGGCTTAATCAGATAATCATCGGCTCCCGCTTCTAATCCTTCCACCTTTGCCTCTTCTCCGGCTCTGGCAGAAAGCAAAATGATGGGAATTTCACGGGTGCGATTGTTACTCCGCAAGGCACTGAGCAGACCAAAGCCATCCAGACGGGGCATCATCACATCCGTTAGCACCAAATCCGGTAGATGATTAGCCAACGCCTCTAATGCCGCCAGACCGTCGGTGGCAGTCTCTACTATATAATGTCTACTCAGCAATCGCTTCACGTACTCCCGCATATCAGCATTGTCATCGACCAGAAGAATACGGGCAGAGGAAGATAGATTATAGGTGAGTGGTGATAAATATGATTCCTCACTATTCCTGATTGCTGGTAACAAGCTTAAAGCTTCTTCAATGTAAGGAGCCGCACCTAATCCAGTAGAAACTAAGGTTCGTGTTGCCTGAATTCGTTCAGGGGGTAAATGGGCGGTTCCCATCGGCACGGTGATAGTAAAGGTAGTGCCTAAACCTTCACGGCTGTCAGCTTGTACCTGACCACCATGCAGGCGCACTAATTCTTGGACTAATGCTAGTCCAATTCCCGAACCTTCTTGAGTTCTGCCCCGCGCTCCCTCGACACGGTGAAACCTCTCAAACAAGTGGGGTAATTCTGCTTGAGGAATCCCAATCCCTGTATCAGTGACTGTTATTTCTACTTGGTGCTGTATCTGCCGCAGGGTCAGGGCGATCGCTCCCGAAAAGGTAAACTTAAAGGCATTTGAGAGGAGATTGAGAATAATCTTCTCCCACATTTGGCGATCAACATACACTAATTCTGGTAGTGGTTCACAGGTGACAGTAAACTGTAAGCCTGCTTGCTCAATTGCCGAGCGAAAGATACTGGCTAATTCGGCGGTGAAAGTAGATAAGTCTGTGGGTTCATAAACCGCTTGCACTCGTCCAGCTTCAATCCGAGAAAAATCTAGTAGTGTATTGACCAACTTCAACAGGCGTAAGCCATTGCGATGGATCAAGGTCATTTCCTGTCGTTGCTCTTGTGACAGATCATCTGCTGCCAATAGCTCTTCTAACGGACTCAACATTAAAGTCAAGGGAGTCCGAAATTCGTGGGAAACATTGCTAAAGAAGGTGGTTTTGGCGCGATCGAGTTCTGCTAACTTTTCGGCGCGTTTGCGTTCTTCTTCATAGGCTTGAGCGTTGCCAATACTGGCAGCAATTTGCGCCGAAACTAAATTTAGAAATCCTTGATAGTTATCATCAAACAGTCGAAATGGGTTTAAAGCCGCCACTAATACCCCAGCTTTGCCCATGCGTCCCGATGGTGCGATGGGTACTACAGCCGCCTGATGGGGTGGTCTATTCCAGGCTCCCGTTGGCAGATCAGGAAATTGTAATTGTAAATCAGAGATCAGATAAGGTTTATGAGTTGTTAACACCTCTGCAAAGCGCCAAAAAGAATTTTCTTCCAGGGCAACTGTTTCCGGAACAGCTTGGTGTCCTCGCTCAATTCCGCAAGTTCCTGCTAAAGTTACACACTGCTGCTTTGGATCAACCAGATAAATCATCGCAAACGGCAGATCGTAGGGGTTGGTTGCCAGACATTTGGTGCTGAGAATGCAGGCCTCATCAAATGTTTGAGCATCTGCTGTTTTGGCTGCCAGATCCTTTAACAGTGCCAACTGGCGCTCCCCAATGATGCGGAGTGTATCTTCTGTATTGGCGCAGATAATACCACCGATGCCACCGTCATCATTAGGCACAGGACTATAGGAAAAAGTGTAGTAGGTTTCCTCTGGGTAGCCATTGCGTTCCATAATCAGCAGCAAGGCTTCATCGTAAGTACCCTGATTTTGAAAGAGCGCTGTTTCTGCACGAGGCCCCACTTGATCCCAAATTTCTTGCCAGACGACGGCAGCTCTTTGACCTAGAGCCTCTGGATGTTTACCGCCGAGAATCGCTCTATAGGCATCGTTGTAGAGGTTGATTAGGTTGTTTCCCCACCAAACAAACATAGCTTGGCGACAAGTCAACATAATGCGTACGGCTGTTTTCAAGCTCTGTGACCAAGTTTCCACGGCACCGAGAGACGTTTGCGACCAGTCGCGCGATCTCATGAGTGCGGCCATTTCACTTTCGCCGACAAAGAGATTTTCAGAGATATTAGAGTTTATCTCATGGGTCACAGTTACAGCTCCCGAATAAAGTGCAAAGCATCGGTTAAGCCAGAGCTATTGTCTTTTTAGTCGTAGCTATCACAAGAAAACCGATGTAGAATATAACACTATATAAGCGCTGTATAAATTGTCTGCCATGAGCCTAGAGCGAGTAATCTAGCTGTAGGGTTAAATTTTCTGATTAATCCTCAGGATTTTTTCTTCTATATGACATAAATCAACAAAAGTGGGATTAATTGGTGGTAAGAGATTGGCTCTCAGCTACGCTCCTGCGGTTACGCCATCGCCCTACTGAAGGATTTTTTCAACACATATCGAAAATTTCTCCAAGGCGATGCCTACAGCAGGCTAAGCCAACGCATGATGGCGGATATGATCTTCTATAAAACTAGCAATAAAATAATAACTGTGGTCATAGCCTGTTTGATAACGTAAGTTAAGCGGTTGGTTAACTGCTTTACAAGCTTGGGCGAATACATCTGTTAACAATTGTTCAGTTAAAAATTTATCAGATGTACCTTGGTCTATGAGAATTTGGCTGTGATATCCCAACTGTTTGACTAATTCACTAGCATCATAAGCCCGCCAATTTGCTTGATTATTGCCCAGATAGCGGCTAAAAGCCTTTTGACCCCAAGGACAGCCCATAGGTGCAACAATCGGTGCAAAAGCCGACACAGATTTGAAAATATGGGGATTACGCAAAGCACAGACCAGCGCCCCATGTCCACCCATTGAGTGACCAAAAATCCCTTGTTTTTCTGCTTGTATAGGGAAATTAGCCGCAATCAAAGCAGGTAATTCTTGCACAATATAACTATACATTTGGTAGTGCGATCGCCAAGGTTTTTCCGTCGCATCCACATAAAATCCTGCACCTGTCCCAAAATCCCACTCGTCATCCTCACCAACAATTCCTGTATTACGAGGACTAGTATCCGGCGCAACCAAAATTAAACCGTACTCAGCCGCATAGCGTTGCGCCCCAGATTTAGCCATAAAATTCTCTTCTGTACAAGTCAAACCAGAGAGAAAATAGAGGACTGGTAGAGGTTTTTCGACTGCTTGCGGTGGCTGATAAACAGCAAAACGCATTTCCCCGTTACAAGTAAAAGACGGATGAGAATAAAAGCCGAGTTTACCGCCAAAGCTTTGATATTCGGAGATCAGTTTGAGATTATTCATCTACTTAATTAAATCATCTGTTGTAGGTATACCCGGATAGAAGCGATCGCTCATCGTTGAAAGTTCCGTGGGAAGAAGGTGGTTTAGGGTTGGAAAATATTTATCAATCATCATTGATAAAATGAAGTAGGTTGACACTCCTCAGCCTAATACTCACTGATGCTGCGAGGAAATATGCTGTTAACTGAACTTCGTGCTGATCGGGTAGTTCTCCATAATATTAGTTGGCAACAATTTGAGAATTTATTAGTAAATTTAGGTGAAAGTAGAGCAGCTAGGATTGCTTACGATGATGGCACTTTAGAGATTATGACCCCATTACCAGAACACGAATATTATAAAGAAATAATTGGTGACATTATCAAAGATACGGCTGAAGTTTTAGAGTTAGATTATGAATGTTATGGTTCAACTACCTGGAAACGAGAATTAAAAAAGGCTGGGATAGAATCTGACAATTGCTTTTATTTCCAAAATGAAGCCTTAATTAGAGGTAAGCTCAAGTTTGATTTAAATCAAGACCCACCTCCAGATTTAGCTTTAGAAATTGATGTTACGAGTAAATCATTAGATAGATTTCCTCTCTATGTTCGGTTAGGTGTGCCTGAAATCTGGTGTTATGATGCTGGAGACATCAAAATTTACCAATTGCAAGGTGAGAAATATATCCAAACCGAAACAAGTTTAGTATTTCCTAATTTAAATATTCAAGAGATTCCATCACTAATTGAAAGATACCGCATGGCGGGAAGGCGGGTTTTTCGACAAGTAATTAGGGAATGGGTACGAGGACAGATGGGGTAAGGCGATCGCACCTGCCTCTATATAATCGAGTTGGGTATTCCCACTCTGGTTACAATCTAACTATTAAAAAGTCACCACACTGCGGATTGATTCACCTCTGTGCATTAAATCCATAGCATTATTAATCTGCTCAATGGGCATCACATGAGTAATTAAGTCATCAATATTTATCTTTCCATCCATATACCAATCAACAATTTTCGGCACATCTGTACGCCCTCTCGCACCACCGAAGGCTGAACCTTTCCACACACGCCCAGTCACTAATTGAAAGGGACGAGTACTAATTTCTTGTCCTGCACCAGCAACACCAATAATGACACTCACACCCCAACCTTTGTGGCAGCATTCTAATGCTTGACGCATCACGTTGACGTTACCAATACATTCAAAACTGTAATCAGCGCCGCCTTTAGTTAAATCCACCAAATAAGCAACTAAGTCACCTTCTACTTCCTGGGGATTCACAAAATGTGTCATCCCAAATTTCTCAGCTAAAGCCCGTTTATTGGGATTAATATCTACGCCGACAATCATATTAGCTCCCACCATCCGCGCCCCTTGGATGACGTTTAAACCAATACCCCCCAAGCCAAAAACTACAACATTTGCCCCTGCTTCCACTTTGGCTGTATAAATTACTGCACCGATACCTGTCGTTACACCACAGCCAATGTAACAAACCTTGTCAAATGGGGCATCTTCCCGAATCTTGGCTACAGCAATTTCTGGTAGGACTGTGTAGTTAGCAAACGTAGATGTACCCATATAGTGATGAATCATCTGCCCATTGATACTAAAACGACTAGTCCCATCGGGCATCAAACCTCGTCCTTGAGTACCACGAATGGCTTGACACAGATTAGTCTTAAAGCTTAAACAATAGGCACATTGGCGACATTCTGGGGTGTAGAGAGGAATCACATGATCCCCTGGTTTGACACTGGTAACACCAGCGCCCACATCTACTACCACCCCCGCGCCCTCATGTCCTAAAATGGCGGGGAACAAACCTTCGGGATCATTTCCTGAAAGGGTGTAAGCATCGGTATGGCAAACGCCACTGGCTTTAACTTCCACCAATACTTCCCCAGCTTTTGGCCCCTCTAGTTGAACGGTTTCAATTGTCAACGGCTTACCCGCGCCGTAAGCTATTGCTGCTTTCACTTCCACGAGTTAGCCCTCCTCATCAATTCAAAATTCAAAAAAAGCCCTTACCTGCAAGTATCTTACCTGCAACCCTGAAAAATGGAAAATGATGGGGTGAGCAAGATTCTATCAAATGGTAGTTGCAGAAAATTTACATAACTTTTTTGTAAACTAACTAAAATTGCATTTTCGGCTGAGATTGGTACATTAGTTACAGGCGGCAAGCCTAGAAAATGATATCGGTCTGCTTCACTAGACCCATATTTTTGTCAACCCTTCAATTATCTTTACTGTTAAAGCTTATGAACCCTGCCCTAACTAAAATTGGCGATCAAATGTCCAACCTGACTGGTGTACGAGCGATTATGAAGGACATTATCGAAACGTTGAAGTCTGGTGGAGGGCAGGATTTAATTAATTTGAGTGCGGGCAACCCGTTGATTTTGCCAGAGGTAGAACAGTTATGGCGGGACTGCACAGCAGAACTCTTAGCAAGTCAAGAATATGGTGAAGTAGTTTGTCGTTACGGTTCTAGTCAAGGCTATGCGCCATTAATTGAAGCAGTTGTCAAAGATTTTAACCGTCGTTATGGTCTGAATTTAACCGATCGCAACATCTTAATCACTCCAGGTAGTCAAACTCTCTACTTTTATGCTGCCAATGTTTTCGGCGGTTACACTGGCAACGGCGACCTCAAGCAAATTGTTTTACCCCTGAGTCCCGATTACACTGGCTATGGTGGTATTTGTCTAGTTCCCGAAGCTTTAGTTGCTTACAAACCATCTTTAGATATTGATGCAGCAGCACACAGTTTTAAATATCGCCCCGATTTTAGCCAAGTATCTATTTCCGAAAGCACCGGCTGCGTTATCTTCTCCCGCCCCTGCAACCCCACCGGTAATGTTCTCACCGATGACGAAGTGAGAAAAATTGCTGCCCTCGCCGCACCTTATAATGTGCCAGTGCTAATTGATTCGGCTTACGCTCCCCCATTCCCAGCGTTGAATTTCACAGATATGTCCCTGATTTTTGGGGAAAATATTCTTCATTGCACCAGCTTATCGAAAGCAGGTTTACCAGGGGAAAGAATTGGCATCGCCATTGGAAATGAAAGGTTAATTCAAGTCCTAGAATCTTTCCAGACTAATGCTAGTTTACATTCCTCACGCTACGGGCAGGCGATCGCTGCCCGTGCCATTAACTCTGGTGCATTGGCACAAATCGCAGAACAAGTTATCCGTCCTTTCTATCAAAACAAATTCGCCATCGTCGAGAACGCTTTAGAAGCAGCCATGCCTAAAGAATTACCTTGGTTCCTCCATCGCGGTGAAGGTGCTATCTTTAGTTGGCTATGGTTACAAGATTTGCCCATCACTGATTGGGAACTATACCAAGAACTCAAAAAAGTGGGAGTAATTGTCGTCCCTGGTAGTACATTCTTCCCTGGCTTAAAAGAAGAATGGGCGCACAAACACCAATGTGTCCGCATCAGCTTGACTGGTAGCGATACTGAAATCGCCCTCGGTATGCAGCGTCTAGCAAAAGCAGTTGAACAAGTTTACCAGCGTACACCTGTTAGTGCCTAAGTCATGAAGCGTAAACAAGATAGTAAAGGGGCAGGGGAGAAGAAGCAAGGGGCAGGTGAGAAGAAGCAGGGGGCAGGGGGCAGGGGGCAGGGGGAAAAGAAACAGAAAAAGTCCCCAGTCCCCAGTCCCCAGTCCCCAGTCCCCGATCCTGACGAATGGTTACAAATTGGTAAAATCGTTTCCGCCCAAGGCTTATCTGGGGAAGTGCGAGTCTATCCTGATTCTGACTTTCCCGAACGCTTTGAAGTGCCGGGAACCCGATGGTTATTGCGTCCGGGGCAAACGGAACCACAACCTATAGAATTGCTGCATGGTCGTTATCTGGAGAACAAAAACTTATATGTCCTCCAGTTAGCTGGTGTAGAAAATCGCACCCAGTCGGAAGAACTACGGGGTTGTATGTTATTTGTGCCAGCAAGCGATCGCCCAGAACTAGGCGAAGATGAATATCATGTGGTCGATTTAATCGGTATGGAAGTCTTCTTACAAACCTCCGGCGATTTGGTAGGGGCTGTAGTTGATGTCATCCCGGCTGGTAATGATTTACTAGAAGTGAGTCTGCATGAGCCAGTTCCTAGCAACAAAAAACCAAAAACTGTGCTGATTCCCTTTGTCAAGGCGATCACACCAGTAGTAGATTTAGAAACCCGCCGCATAGAAATTACGCCTCCGCCTGGGTTGTTGGAGTTAGGAAGCGGAGTGTGAGAGGAAGCAGGGGGGCAGGGAGCAGGGGGCAGGGGGCAGGGGAAGCAGGGGAGGCAGGGGAGGTAGGGGGGGAAATGCCCAGTCCCCAATCCCCAGTCCCCAATCCCCAATCCCCAGTCCCCAATCCCTAGTCCCCTACCTGATTACCTAAATAATTATTGAGATAACCCAACATCAATATTTTCGTTTCTGCTAACAGCAATTGCCGCTTTGCTGGAGTCTGACTGGTAGCCAGCCATAGAAGATCACTTACTACCTTCACTACTACTAAGGCGATCGCTTGGCATTTTTCTGCCTCTAGTTTGGGGTTGAGTTTAGCAAAGAAAGCAGCCAGTTCATCTACAATTCGATATTCATAGTTATCCATTGCTTCAATTGCTGAATATGTCATCAAGTTCAGCAATTGCTCATACACAGCACGATACCCCGGATGGCTATTCATAAAATGATCGAACGCATCGATTACCCGATCAACATACGCGGCAACAGGTAATGTCTCTGCTTCTTTGGTGTGCAGTTGGGCAAACAGCTGATATTCCTGTTGAAAATATCGCACGGCTAAGGCTTTGAGAATGGATTCTTTATCGGGGAAGAACTGATACAAGGAACCAACAGGAACTTTAGCACGAGATGCGATCGCTCTTGTTGTTGTCTGCTCATATCCCATCTCAATAAATAATTCTTCGGCTGCACTCAGAATGTAATTAACTCGCTCCTGACTCCTCGCCTGCTGGGGTTGGCGGCGCATCTTGGAATTACTAGGAGAATTATTCGCTGTCATCAATCTAATTTCGCCCTTGACAAAACATGAACATTATTCGTATTTTGTAAATATGAACATCGTTCATATTTAATTGATCTTATTACTAGTAGCTCTTGCCATGCAAACAATAAATACTCACCCAGTTCAGCCATTAAAACTCGACTCTGAAGTACAACGGCAGATGAATTTCCAGTTTTTGACGGCGATGAAAGCTTTTTTCACGTTACTGACAACAGAAGACAACATAGATGCGGTAGATGAACTTAGTAGCATCTTAATTCACAGCCGGGCTTTTAAATTGGCGGCGGAAAGTATGCAGACTGATCCTGAGGTAGCACATTTGATCAAAGAGCGATATTATGCGCCAGTCCACGACTTAGAGCAGCTATTGCAATATCCGGCTGATTCTTTGGGTTATCTCTATGCCTCGACTCTCAAAGAATCTGGCTTTGAACGCATAGATCCCGAAATTATTGTCAATTCAGATACAGCTTACATTGAGCATCGCTGGCAGCAAACCCATGATATTTGGCATCTTGTTACAGGATTCAGCGCTAGCGGCATTGACGAAATAGGACTACAAGCCTTTTATCTAGCACAATTCCGTTTACCCTTAGCCAGTATGTTAATTGCCAATGCCTTGATGAGCGCCACCTTACTCGCTCCAGAAGACTTACCTCAGCTTCTCCAGACTATTGAACGAGGTTGGACAATGGGTTTACAAGCCAAACCGTTATTCGCACAAAAGTGGGAAGAAGCTTGGGAAAAACCTTTATCTCAGTGGCGGTATGAATTAAATATTCAAGCTTTTGATTAGATGGTGGAGGCAGGAGGGAAAAAGTTTAGAATATGAGTCGTGAAAATCAGAACAATAACAAACAATCTTCCTGTATTTGGTTTCGTCTCATCCGCAATACCTATCCTTGGTTATCATTACTCATACAAACTAGACGAGTAATATTTTCCTGCGGCAATCATCAGATACGGGAACAAGTTCGTTTTTGGCAACTTTTTTATCGGTTGGACTTTGCCAGTCTCCTAGCGATCGCTATAGAATTAACCCAGCCAGAATATTGGGCGTAAAAACATCTCGTAAACCATTGAGTTCCCAATCCCCAGTCCCCAAACACTTGAGAAAAATTACACATCGCGTTAAGCTTCCTTAGCGTAACTGCATACTTGTAACACCAGTTAATGACAAATCAATTCTCCCCGCAAATTCCCTCCTCTACTTGGAACCGTCCTATTGGCTTGGGTTGGGATAAACCTTATACTGTCCGCTATGCGAGTAATATTGATGATGGGCCTTGGCATGGGATGCCATTGGGTGGCTTTGGTGCTGGTTGTATTGGTCGTTCTTCGCGGGGAGACTTCAATCTATGGCACATTGACGGGGGTGAGCATATTTTCCAAAATTTTCCCGCCTGTCAATTTAGTGTATTTGAATCAAATGGTGCTTCTTCTCAAGCTTATGCTTTATCTACCCAAGCAACAGATGATGGAAGCTTGAAAAGTTGGCAGTGGTATCCAGCCTCCAGGGAAACGCAAACTACCGGGACATATCACGCCTTATATCCGCGTAGTTGGTTTGTGTATGAGAATGTGTTTCAGGCAGAGTTAACTTGTGAGCAGTTTTCCCCTATTTGGGCAAACAATTATCAAGAGACTAGTTACCCTGTAGCGGTATTTGTTTGGCAAGCTCATAACCCCACAAATGCGCCGATTACACTCAGTATCATGCTGACTTGGCAAAATATGGTGGGTTGGTTTACAAATGCCCTCAAATCTCCTGATGTGCAGGTGCGGGATGATGGTAGCCCAGTGTATGAGTATCAGCCGCGCTTGGGAGAAAGTGGGGGAAATTATAACTATTTAGATGAGAGTCCCCAACATCTTGGTTGCTTTTTGGGGCGGGTGGGGATGGCTGAACCTTTACAGGAAGGTGAGGGGAGTTGGTGCATTGTCACTCGGAAACATCCCCAAGTAGAGATTTTTCATCATACAAGATGGAATCCTGTCGGGACGGGTGAGGAAGTATGGCAGAGTTTTGCGGCGGATGGTTCCTTAGCTAATTATATAGATACTTCACCTGCCTCAGAGAATGAACAGTTAGGATCTGCGATCGCCGTCCGTTTCACCCTGCAACCAGGAGAAACCCTAGAAATCCCCTTTGTGGTGAGTTGGGATTTACCTGTAACAGAGTTTGCGGCTGGTGTGAATTACTATCGCAGATATACAGACTTTTTTGGTAAAAGTGGTAATCATGCTTGGGCGATCGCAACTATTGCTCTAGAACAGTATAAAACTTGGCAACAACAAATCCAAGCTTGGCAAGACCCGATACTGAACCGGGATGATTTGCCCGATTGGTTCAAAATGGCTCTGTTTAATGAGCTTTATGACCTCACCAGTGGGGGGACTCTCTGGAGTGCAGCGACACCAAGCGATCCCATCGGTCAGTTTGCGGTGCTGGAGTGCTTAGATTACCGATGGTATGAAAGTTTGGATGTGCGGCTGTATGGTTCTTTTGGGTTGTTGCAACTATTCCCAGAACTGGAAAAAGCCGTTATGCGGGCTTTTGCACGGGCAATTCCCCAAGGTGATGATACTCCCCGTGTGATTGGTTATTACTACACCATTGGGGCAGAAAGTCCCATTGCTGTGCGTAAAACTCCAGGTGCAACACCCCACGATTTAGGCGCACCCAATGAACACGTCTGGGAGAAAACTAATTACACCAGCTATCAAGATTGCAATTTGTGGAAGGATTTAGGCTGTGATTTTGTCTTGCAAGTGTATCGGGATTTTCTCCTGACTGGTGCGGATGATGTGCAGTTCTTAAGGGATTGCTGGGATGCAATTGTAGAAACCCTTGATTATGTGAAAACCTTTGATTTAGATGGGGATGGGATTCCCGAAAATTCCGGTGCGCCAGACCAAACCTTTGATGATTGGCGTTTGCAAGGAGTTAGCGCCTATTGTGGTGGCTTGTGGATGGCTGCATTGGCAGCAGCGATCGCTATTGGCGACACCTTATTACAAAATCACCAAGATTCGGAAACTAAGGAAAAGCTGCTTCTACAAAAATCCACCTATGAAACTTGGTTAACAAAATCCCTACCTATTTATCAAGAAAAACTCTGGAATGGTAAATATTATCGACTAGATAGTGAAAGTGGTTCTGATGTTGTCATGGCAGATCAATTGTGTGGACAATTCTACGCCAACTTACTAGAATTACCGGAGATTGTACCAAGCGATCGCGCTATTTCTGCACTCCAAACTGTTTATGATGCTTGCTTCCTCAAGTTTTACGATGGTCAATTTGGTGCAGCCAATGGAGTACGTCCCGATGGTTCACCAGAAAACCCAAAAGCCACCCACCCCTTAGAAGTGTGGACAGGAATTAACTTTGGATTAGCAGCTTTTCTAGTACAAATGGGGATGAAAGATGAAGGTTTCAGGTTGACACAAGCGGTAGTAGAGCAAATCTATAACAACGGCTTACAATTCCGCACACCCGAAGCCATCACCGCCGCCGGTACTTTCCGCGCTAGTACTTATCTCCGCGCTATGGCGATTTGGGCAATATATTTGGTGATTGGTTAGTAAGCTAGTGCGCGTCCAAATTGCATAACTAACGCGATGTGCGACTTATTCTTAAAACCCCTCTCCAACCTCTCCCCTGCAAGGAGAGAGGCTTTAATTATTACTCCCCTTCCCTTGTAGGGAAGGGGTTGGGGGTTAGGTCTGAGAGAAAGTTGCACACGGCGTTAACTACTAATAAGGGCTGTTAACTGTCAACAGCCTTCACGATGGATTGTGCAACTTAAAAGCAGAATAGCTCATTGCATCAATTCCATGAGAATATAAAATTTTCCTTAAGTTTCTCATGGCAATAATGGAAAAAACTGGCCATTCTGATGAATAAATCCTGTTTTTTCCAAAAAAATTACAGCTTTTTCCGCTTGATTTATCTATATTTCCAAGTTTTCGTACATCGGTGAGGGGTGACAACTATCTTGCCAATCTTATAGTTGTTGTTAGATTGCTATGGGAAAAAATCTGTAACATGAGATACACAATAGCATTTATATTTGCCTTAGTATCTCTCTCTTGGGTGGGATTCAACATCCAATTTAAAAACCAGTGTTAACAATTTTCGGGTTTATTTTCCGGGAGTTTAATCAACCGAGGGAAAATGTAACTAATGTTTGAATATCTTCGGACACACACAGATTAAAACCAATTTTTACAGATGTCGATGTTACTCACATTCTTTAACAGTATTACTAAATTAAAATGGCATTAAAATTATGTTCATAGAGAACCTTTTGCAAATAAAAAAATAATTTTCCTGATTTTTTAAGAAAATTACTGTTGTAATAAATTAAAGGTGATTTAACAAACTATAGATAGTTATTTAAATTAACTATCTACTTTTACCATTAAGTGAACTTACTCATGAATAATCAACATCAATTAAAAATAAAGTTCATGAATACTGGTTAAAGATTCAGTTAAATTTGAGAAAATACCGGAATAAGTTTTCATCCAAATACGATTTTTTTAGCAGATACATTAGCAATCAATCAAAATGCTGATGTTAGATTTATTTGCCGAGAACTAAGCCAAGAGTTTACACACCAAACAGAAATTAAACTATGAATCCCTCTTCGTCGTTAAGAGTTCAGGGAGGGCTGCAAAAAGATCCCAGTGATCAGCTATCTCCCACTCCAGAAGTGGCTATCCTCAATCTTTTGAGGTTAGTTGCAGGGGATACGAGTCTAGTTTCAGAGTTGAGCCAAAACTGGGTAGTTCGTGAGTTTCAACTAGGTGATGAACTGGCAAATTATGTTGTAGATGCAGCAACTACAGATAGTAGTAATGTTATTTACTTAGTTTGTCAAGGTAGAGTTCGTTTATTAGGGTTTAATCAAACTCTGGGGCGAGAAGTTTCCACTCAATTGGTGTCGGCTGAACAAACTTTTGGGGCAGATCATTTCTTTTGTCAGCAAACATTACCATATCGAGCGATCGCCGCTAGTGATGGCTTTGTTCTTTCTACGACGATTGCTGAATTAAAACCTTGGTTACAGGCTATCCCCCAACTCAAAAGTTACTTGCAGCGCTTAACCAGTGAACGCCAAGCGCTGATATTTTTTAAAACTTATACTAAATTACATTCTCTCAAGAGTAAAAAACTCCAAGAATTACTACCTTATTTAATAGCTAAACATATCCCGACCGGCACAACCTTATCAGAAGCAACTCCACCAGAAAAAGGACGTTTTTGGCTAGGGAGTGGTCAAGTACAATCAATATCAATAGCAAGTTTTTTGCCAGTGGTGGGGGATAGTTGGGGATATCCCCAATCCACATTACCAGATGGGACAGCGCAGACAGATTTGCTGGTTTACCAACTGTCTGTGGAAAATTGGGATTTGGCAAGAGCGATCGCTCCCGATTACTTTACTGAAAGCTATCAACCAATAGAAGCGCCCGTTGAGGTGGTTAATGTTGTCCCGGCTGATAGTAAACCACAAATAGCCCTGCCCAAGTTGCAGAATTTGCGATCGCCTACAGCGCCAGCCACATCCGACATCGAAGATATCGACTTTCCCCAAGGAGTCAAGCAACACAAATCACGGTCGTCCTACTCCTACCCATTTATTCAACAACAAAGTTCATCAGACTGTGGTGCAGCTTGTTTGGCGATGATTAGCCAATATTGGGGTAAGCGTCTAAGTCTGTACAGTTTGAGGAATTTAGCCCAGGTAGACCGTAATGGCGCATCTCTTGAAGGTTTGACAGTAGCAGCCCAAACCTTGGGTTATGATGTGCTACCAGTGCGGGGAAGCTTGCAGAAATTAGAGTGGCACTATAACCCTTGGGTTGCCCACTGGCAAGGAAATCACTATGTAGTAGTGTGGCAGATTAAAGGCGATCGCATCCTTATTTCTGACCCGGCTGTAGGTAGAAAATGGCTGTCACGTCCGCAATTTGAAACGAGTTGGACAGGCTACGCCCTATTATTAGACCCCACAGAACGTTTTCAAGCCCTCAAAAGTGAAAAATTTTCTCTTGGTCGCTATGGGCAAACATTGTGGAATTATCGGACAGTACTCAGGCAGATAATTCTGGCCTCCTTATTGGTACAAGTTTTTGGTTTGGCAACTCCCCTGTTTACTCAGGTGATTCTCGACCAAGTCATGCCTATCAAAAACTTGCCGAATTTGCATATATTTGCGTTCAGCTTTTTATGTTTGGGTATCTGGCGGACTGTGTTAACAGCACAACACCAACACTTACTAGATTATTTTGCTAACCGCATAGATTTAAACTTGATTGGCAACTTTATTAACTATACGTTGCAGTTACCCTTACAATTTTTCGCCTCCCGTCATGTAGACGACATTATTAGCCGCGTTCAAGAAAACCGCAAAATTCAACTGTTTATTAGCCGTAGGGCAATTGCGGCGGCGGTGGATATCTTGATGGTGGTGACTTATCTGGGGTTGATGACCTATTACAGTTGGCAACTCACTCTTTTAGTTTTGAGTTGGATTATCCCCGTAGTGATTTTAACTGTAGTTGCCAGTCCCTACCTCAAGCAAGCATCAAGAGAAATTTCTCAGGAATCCGCCAGACAACACTCTTCTATGGTAGAGATGATGACTGGGGTAGCAACAGTCAAAACCGCCACCGCCGAACGTCCTTTGCAGAAGTATTGGGAAGAACGGTTTTTAAAAATGTTGAAGGCGCGGTTGCGGGGACAAAAATTAGCCCATCGTTTACAAGTGACGCGGACGTTAATTAATCATGTTGGTAGCACCCTGGTTCTATGGTTTGGGGCTACTTTGGTGATGGGTGGGAAAATGTCCTTGGGACAGTTTGTGGCTTTCAATATGCTGACTGGAAATGTGACTCATCCAGTTTTGTCATTAGTTGGGTTGTGGGATGAGTTTCAAGAAATCTTGATTTCCGTGGAACGACTCAATGATGTTTATGCGGCTGTCCCAGAAGCAAGTTCTCAAACAACTTTACTTGTGATGCCGCCAATTCGGGGCGAAGTACGATTTGAGAATGTGTCGTTTCGTTATAACTCGTTTCAAGAACGCAACGCCTTACAAAATATCTCTTTTGGAGTCAAACCCCAACAAACTATCGGTATCATTGGTCAAAGTGGTTCTGGTAAAAGTACTTTAGCTAATTTATTAGCCGGTTTATATCGCCCTGATACAGGCAGAATTTTGATTGATGGACATGATATGGCTGGGGTGTCTCCCCAATCCTGGCGGACTCAGGTGGGGTTAGTAGCACAAGACAGTTTTCTCTTTTCGGGAACGATTTTAGAAAACATTACTTTGCACGATCAAGAACTGAGTTTAATCCAAGCGATCGCCGCCGCCAAGTTATCCGGCGCACACGATTTTATCCAAGCCTTACCTCTGGGTTACGATACCCAAGTGGGAGAAAGAGGTTTCATGCTTTCTGGCGGACAAAGACAAAAAATTGCGATCGCCCGCGCTTTGGTGAGAAATCCCAAAATTTTGATTTTAGACGAAGCTACTAGCGGTTTAGATGCGGAATCAGAACGCCGCTTTCAACAGAATTTAGCCCAGATTAGTCAGGAACGGACTACTTTTATAGTTTCTCACCGTCTTTCCACTGTGCGCTATGCTGACCATATTTTTGTCATAGACCAAGGAATGGTGATTGAACATGGCACTCATCAAGAACTAATGGCGATCGCTGGTCTTTATCACCACTTAGCTCAACTGCAACTATAGTTTTTTCGTCAGTTGTCAATAGTTTTATTCTCCCCATGCCACAGGGTCTTACATTTGTAAGCACCTATCAATGTATCTTGCCTATTCTTTTTTCAAATTGGTATGACTCATATAAAGAATACTACCTTTTACTGCCATATCATAAAATCGCAAAAGTGACAAAAGTTCTGGGAACAGTTTCCTAGTTTTGTGAAAAAACCTTGACACTTTTATAGAAAATTTTCCGGATGTATAGTTGCAACAATATTATCTACATCATAAATCTAGTGCAAATTTATATCCGTATACCATTGGTAAGCAACCATTAGCATTCATATATCAATGTGAAAATTTTACTGAACTTTTATCAGGTAATTTTTCACGTTAAATAATTGCTTATCAACCTATTTAGTGGTAAATTCTCTTAGTAGGTTTAAAGTCTCAAACGCACAGTAGGCGAGGGGTCTAACCCCTCATTACCTAGTAAAAAATGCTCAAAATCCCCATCGATATAGCGTATAACTCAACATTAAAAATATTCAGTAAAATTGAGTAATAAAATTCTGATAACGGGTGACATTCATGAAAAAAGATAGTATAAATACTAATATGACTCTGAATAGAGTATGGAGAAGCAATGATAATGTTAAAGATTAAAATACATACAGAAACTCTACTGCTTCGCCTATACTTAAGTAAGTGAAAATTCAATAAATTAATCAGGGATAAAAATTACAAAACTTGTTGGGTGAATAACAGTAATTTTTATTTACGTAGGGGTATAAACAGACATTTGTTTGTCGTCACACTAAACAATAAGGGGCAGTTGAGAGATGAAGCTAAAACGTGATTATACTGATAGGAATTTAGCTTTAAAAATCCCACTACTTAATAGTAATAATGTCGCTTTATTATCTAATAACCCAGCAAAGATATTTACAAGTATCAAAACGCCCACGGAATAATTACCAAGTTCGTAATTCAACATAACTACTAAGGTTTATTAATTCACGCAATCGCTGAGATACTTTCATCCAAAACAACAACAACCATGAACCAAAATACTACAGGCATAACCAACTACAACAAAGCTATCAATCCTCAACAATTTGACAAAGTGGTTGAAGCAATTCTGGCTGGTAAATACTCTTGGGCTTGTGTTCTCATGCTGCGCTTTGCTGGGTACAATCCCATGCACTACATTCCCTACCGCACATATAACCGCTTACTCAAAGAAAACTCCGAAGCTAGCAAAGTACAGCAACCGCAACACGATAATCTAAAAAACAGTCAAGTAGCGGCTGTTTCTAGGTCTAATACTAATATGCCGTCCAGTTGCTTAAGTAAAATTAAAGACTTAGCTTATCTGGAGGTGGTGGGCAAGCAAACAACAGAAATTCATGGTGGTAATTTAGATCAGTGGTTAACAGAACAAGTTCATGAGTTTCAAGATATGTACTTGGAACCACAAGCAATATCCAATCAAGACATTACCTTCAAACTATCTGACCTAGATTTTATTCATAATTGAAGAAAATCTCCCCCAAGCCACGACTAACTAGCAAGTGTCCGCCGAGCAGTCAGGGCAGAGGCTAACAAAGAGATACCGCTCATGAGCAGGCTAATACCGACGTATAGACCTATCAGCCAGATAGCACTGAAAGGCCAGCGATTCAGCACCATGATACCCAAGATTAGAGTAATGACTCCGTTTAAAGCCACCAGCCAAGACATCCTGTGTCCCGCTCGGTTGGTAAACGCCATAATGATGGTAAAAATACCCTCGACAACAAATAGAATACCAAAAGCTAAGGTCAACGCTAGTAGCGCGGATTTCAGATTCAACAGAATGTAAATACCTGCAATAGCGTAAAAAATACCCACAATCAAATTCAGCCAGAACCCTCTTACTGGTTTTGATGGAAACGACTCAACAATCATCACAACGCCACTAATCAGGGTAATCCAACCAATGAGGGATGTAAAAAATGCCGACGCTATGCCAGGCATTAGAATTGCTAGAACCCCTAGAATAATCAGACCAACGCTTAGAGCAATTACCCATCCAGTCGATTTTTGGATATCTACTTCAGATTGAAAATCAGTATTCATAGGACTCACCTCGTTTTTTCACAACGTATTTAGCTTGCAACTGAGATTGAAACAGCCAACCTCAAGCTAGGAAACGCAGGAGGTTGAGTCTAACTGTAGAAATTTGACATTAATACCGAAAAATCAAAGCAATTCGCTGATGAATGGATAGCACTTCATCATTCACAATGGCAACCTTTCCCTCTTAGCCAGGACAAATTCGATAATTTTATCGGCAGCATCATCCATCACATCTGTCTCGCCTGGCTGATCCACTAACTCAAACCTGCCATCTTCAGTTAATATCGCTGGTACATGGTAGTTAATCTCGCTCACCAGAGTTTCGAGCTGCTTTAACAATGGTTCTAACTGGCGGCTAGTAAATTCTTTGTCAAGCCGCTTTGTTGCCTCACTTACCAGATTTTTCACCAGAATGGGATCTTGTTTGTTATCGGGTGATGTGCGATGAGTCGGCAATAGGATAGAAAGTGCTGGAACCTTAGTCAAAGACTGCAACTGCTTGAGATCCTGATGAGTGATCATGGATATCTCTTCTCAATTTTTGGTAGTGGTTCAACTGCTTCAAATGTTAAAGACAGTACCACTCGTCATTCCTCTACCCAAAATAGGAGATTGCATCCACAGTTTTATTGACAAGTAATTAGCGATCGCATCTGTACGACTATACTAGGACACCTCATTGTAGTGAAGAAATGCCAAGATAAAGTAGGCGGATTCTCAAGGAATCTCCGCCTATCACAACAAACAACAACACTATGAACTAATTCATCATGGCAGTGATTAGGTGTACTTTAAAATACTTTTTGTATAAAGTGCATTGAAGTTATGAATAAACTGCATAAACAATAGGATAGGTAAGAGCTTACCCTGTAAACACCACAGATAACTGCTACCCTCTGTCCATCTTCCTCCGGTTCAATAGTTGTGCGCACTCTACTCAAGTCGTTTATTTAGCGGAAATATTCTTTTGGGGATTGAATCTATCTATGTAACCAAAACTAAACACATGAGTTCACAGAAATGAAAGTAGCGTATAAACCAGTATTAAATGCCATCATCATGGGTTTGGTCATAGTAGGAGCAATATCTGACAAACCTGGACTGGCTTCTTCTGTAACCCTGGAAGAAGGGGCTAAATTAGAAATACCTACACCGACAGTTGTGTCACAAAGCCAAGGAGTGTATCGGAGCGATCGCTTTCTGTTTCGGTTTACCTATTCCTCCAAAGATTTTGTCATAGATAATGATATCTCTACACCTTCAAATGGTATTGATGCTCCTGTAGAAGCTCTTGACATATGGACTAAACAGCACGCTCAGGAAATTCGCGCCGGAGCCTATGAAGGTGGTACCGAATACCCTGCTAATGTCAGTATTAGAGTTTACGACAACCCAAAAAAATTACCTTTGCAGCAATGGGTTAAACAGAGTAATCAATTTACCATGAGCCGTGATTTCAAAATTGCCAGAATTGCTGGTAAAACTGGAATCAAATTTCAGTCTAGTGGCTTATATGAAAGCGAAAGTGTTGTCTTTATCAACCCTAAAGATGCTCGGATTATAGTTGTATCATTATCGAAAAATAGTACTAATGATGATGCAGTTTATCGCAGAGCTTACCAACAAATTGTCAACTCTTTCATTTTTGTCAACAGATAGAAAACTTTACTAATTAACAATTCCTATATATAAGTATAACGACTTGCAGAAAACAACCTATGTTAAGTGATGTGAAAATACTAGGCTTCAGTTCTCACTACAAACATTTAATTATTTACCCTGTTCTACTTAAACTAATTAAGCTAAGTGCATAAACACAATCTTTAATAATTCTGCACGGGTAAAAGGTTTAGTGAGATATCCAGATGCACCAGCTAATCTAGCCCTTACTTTATCAACTAATCCCTTATAACTCGTCACGAATATAATCGGCGTATTTTTGAACATGGAATTATTGCGGATAATCTTACACAATTCATAACCATCAATACCAGCCATATTCAGATCCAGTAAAATCAAGTCTGGTTTGTGTCTGATAATTGACATAGCAGCCTTGAGCGGATCATTGATAGTGATTACCGTGAAATTTTCACTTTCTAAAAAATAGCTAATTTCCTTGAGAATTGTCGGACTATCATCTACAGAAACGATTTTATAAACTTGTCGAGTAGTTCTGGTAGCAGGCGTTACTCTTTCCGGAATAGAATTTGTGGTATTTGATAATGTTAGTTCCTGATGGCTTGCTTTGGCAGGAGTATAACCTTGTGGTAATCGCACCATAGGAGCTAAATTATCTACTGCAAGAATTGGGGTGATTGGTGTAGCATTACTACTGATTTCTACAACTGTATCTACTAATTTCCTACTCAGGAATGCAGTTGTGTATTTAGGATTAAATGTTGATTCTGCTAGAATTTTGGGTAATTGATCAAATGGTGGATCTGGTTCATGTAATATAATCTCTCCGGTGAGGATGTAAGGATATAAACTTTGAGCTAACTGGATTTCATCTTGATTCATAATTATAGCCAGATGGCGCAAGCTGAAACCCTTCATCCAATAAGTCAGTTTTGGTTGGAGTTCTGGAGAATTCTTACTGTTAATCAACAGATATGGACGTTGATAGGGTGATGTGATTTTCGGTAAGTAAGATTGCCAATTTTGTAATCTGATTTGACAACGTTCCATTACTTTGGCTGTATCAAGTCGGCAAATTCCCGATACTTTCTCCTGTGAATTACTTAACTCATAATTGCCATTTTTGATTAACAGAAATGATTCAATTACATCCTTAACTAATTCTTGAATTAGCATCGTGGCCTGTGCAGTATCTAAATATTCTTGCTCGACAAGCCAATGAACAGCCTGGTAATCAGGGAGCTGAATAGTATCGCTGGAATTTTGCCCTTCGGCTTCAAACAGCAAGCGTAACTGTACCCGAATTTCATTCGTCACTTGAGGAAATTGTTGACTGAGGCGGCGTAAATGGCGTTCTAATCTATCGAATGGTTCTACAGAATGAGTTGCATAGGTGATTGTTCCATCTTCTAAGTAAATTGACCAAGTGACTGAGTTGCTAAAAGCTTTTAAACAAGTGGTGTCAAAACAACTAGATAAATGTCTTAACAAACCCTGAGGACTTAGTGCTGTAAATGTGCCGTGATAGTTCATATTGTTAATTACTTTTGTCAAAAGATACAGGATTTATGTCCGGATTTGGAGCTTTTACTATGAGATATTCATGATATTTGGATATTTTTTTAGGTTTTTCTGGAGTGAAGGCAGACAAATCTTTGACTAACTAGGAACCTTAGGCACTCAAGATGATGTCAACTTGCAAACCACGTACTGAAGTCTTATTCTTTTAGCAATTTTCACATTCAAGTTTCCTTAGTTACATTAGGTATTTTATTCATGGTGATTAATTTAATTAGCAATTTATTTTCTATATAGAAAACCAAAAATTCCACACAAAATCTTTAAAAATTTATGTAGGCAAAATCAAACTATTTATTATATTCTGTGGTTGCTCTATATAAATTTTGATAGATGGATTAATGTCTCGAATGGAAACCGATGATTTATTTTTGACTCTACATTTTGATTAAGATTTCCTTAAATCTGTAGAGCTTTCGGTGAGAAGGATCTTTATTAATGAAGATTAAACCAGCTACCGCCAAACATCTACCTGTGGTCTTGTCGGCTTCGGCTGTGGAAACTATATACTTTGAAAAAAGGAAAATAGAGCTTTGGACTATAACATAACACAAAACGTTATGAATGATACTTTGACCCTAGATGAAGTAGTAGAGTTTGCTGAGAACCCAGAACCACGCTGTCCTTGCGTGTTGTTGCTCGATACATCTGGCTCCATGCAAGGCGCTGCTATAGAAGCTCTAAATCAGGGCTTGCTCAGTTTGAAAGATGAGCTGATGAAAAATTCCATAGCAGCCAGACGGGTAGAAATTGCGATCATTACTTTTGATAGTCATATCAATGTAATACAAGACTTTGTAACTGCCGATCAATTTAACCCACCAATTCTGACAGCGCAAGGATTAACCAGTATGGGGGCTGGTATTCACAAAGCGTTGGACATGGTACAAGAGCGCAAATCGTTGTATCGTGCCAATGGTGTTGCGTATTATCGTCCTTGGGTGTTTATGATTACTGATGGTGAACCACAAGGTGAACTAGATCATTTAGTAGAACAAGCAGCCTTGCGCTTACAAGGTGATGAGGTCAATAAACGTGTGGCATTTTTCAGCGTAGGTGTGGAAAATGCGAACATGACAAGGCTGAACCAAATAGCAGTCAGAACGCCACTGAAACTCAAAGGACTGAACTTTATTGAAATGTTTGTTTGGCTATCGGCTAGTATGTCGGCAGTTTCTCATTCGCAAATTGATGAGCAGGTAGCGCTACCGCCGATTGGCTGGGGATCTATCTAATAGGAGTTGCACCTTACACAGCTAGCTGACACAACAAACTATATGAAAACATCAAAACAGAACCCTCATTGGCAGGTAGTCGCCGCTTCTGTCTGTGGAACAAGCCACATGAAAACTAAGCAGTTGTGTCAGGATGCTCACCACTGGCAATTATTGCCGGGGAATGTTTTGGTGGCGGCGGCCGCAGATGGGGCGGGTTCTGCAAGTCAAGGGAAAGTTGGCGCGATGGTGGCGGTAGAAACAGCGATTGAGAGTTTATCGCTGAGAGATATTACCAGAGATTCCCTGGCTGATGATGAAACTGTGCGATCGCTCTTAACTGAGGCTTTGCTGGCTGCGAAGAAAGCTGTGGAAGATGAAGCAGCAGCTTGTCAAAAACAGCCTCAGGATTTAGCGACTACCTTAATTATTGCGATCGCCTCACCAGAAATGGTGGCAGCTGCACAAATCGGTGATGGGATGGCAGTAGCTAAGGATCATTTGGGCAACTTACTGGCACTCACCATCCCAGACAACGGCGAATACATTAACGAGACAACTTTTTTAACGTCACCAGGTGCGTTAGAAACGGCACAGATGCGATTATGGCGCGAAACCATCGTCAACATCGGACTCCTCACCGATGGGCTGCAAATGCTGGCTTTAAATATGGTTGTTAGTGAACCTCACAAACCCTTCTTTTTTCCGTTATTCGACTTTGTAAAAAACGCCGAAGATCAAGCAGAAGCAAAAGAGCAGCTAGTCAAGTTTCTAGGCTCTGAGCGGATTACACAACGTACTGACGATGATTTAACGCTGATTATAGGAGCCTTTAATCATTTGTAAAGGTGTGTCAGTGGTCAGTTGTCAGTGGTCAGTTGTCAATAGTGTTCTTCTCTCCCTGCCCCCTGCTCCCTGCCCCCTGCCCCTGCCCTTCTTATACCCTTAACCGTAACTTAATCATGAAGGTACTACGTTATCTTCCTCAGGAAGAGATTATCAGCCTCAGCGTGAGTTTGGGGCGTGGCGGTGAAGCGTGCATTTATGCTGTACCGTCGGCGGGTGATTGTGTGGCAAAGATTTATCATAAGCCGACAGTTGCCCACGCCAGCAAACTCCGGGCGATGCTGGCTAACCCGCCGGAAAATCCTACGGCTAGTTTGGGTCATATTTCCATTGCTTGGCCGCAAGAATTATTGTGGGGAGCAGATGAAAGCGAACGCGTCATCGGCTTTTTGATGCCGCGTATTCGGGGGATGCGTCCTATCATCGACTTTTACAACCCCCGGACTCGCCGTCAACACTGTCCTTTATTTAATTATCAGTACCTACTGCGGACAGCGCGGAATTTGGCGGCGGCTTTTGCGGCTTTACATAATAGCGGCTATTCTGTAGGCGATGTCAACGAATCGAACATTTTGGTAAGTGACACAGCCCTGGTTACCTTGGTAGATACGGATTCTTTCCAAGTATGTGACCCTGATAATGATATTGTTTATCGTTGTCCGGTAGGGAAACCAGAGTTTACCCCACCAGAACTACAGAATAAAATCTTTGCTCATCACGATCGCCAAGCTACTCATGATTTATTTGGTTTAGGGGTGCTAATCTTCCAACTGCTGATGGAAGGTACGCACCCCTTTTCTGGCATTTATCAAGGCATTCCTGAACCACCACCTTATGAAGCCAGAATTGCGTCGGGACATTTCACTTATAGTAAGAAACGGCAAGTACCTTACCTACCTACTCCCATCGCCCCGCCTTGGGAAATTCTCCACCCCAGCTTACAAGCGCTGTTTATTCGTTGTTTTGAGGATGGTCACAACGAACCCCAACTGCGCCCTAATGCCCAAGCTTGGCTGTCGGCTATAGCTGAGGCTGAAGATTCCCTGACTACCTGTACAGTTAATTCTCAACATCACTACAGCAATCACCTGCACAGTTGCCCTTGGTGCGAACGTGCTTTACGCTTGGGTGGTCGTGACCCGTTTCCTTCGGTGCAAGCGATTGAAAATAGAGAACATCTCCGTCCCCGCATCCCCACCAAGAGACGCTATGGCCACGGCAATCAGCCTGTTAACTTGCCGCAGCCAGTGATGCCAATGTACCAAAACAACTGGCACTCGCCTACCCCCAGTTTTTCACCTTACCGCAATCGCTGGAAAGGGAAGTTTTATCCGGTAGTTTTTTGTTTGTTGGGTTTTGGGGTTTTGGGATACTTGGATGTGGTGACAAAGTTCACCAGTCCTTTGGTATCGCGCAATAATTATGCTCAACAAGCGCTGATGCCTAAACAAGCTAATGGTAATACTGCCCTGAGTTTTGCAGAGTATTATCAACAGGGTCATGCTGCTTACCAAGTGCGTGATTATAAACAGGCAGTAGATAACTTCACCCATGCTATTCAGCAGGAACCAACAAACGCCAAAGCTTTGGTGAATCGAGGTAATGCGCGTTATAACCTGAAAGACTATGAAGGTGCTTTAGCCGATTACACTGTAGCTTTGCAAATTAATCCCAATGAAATCAAAGCTTTTGTGAATCGGGGTAACTCCCGCTTGATGCTGGCTGAATATAGTAATGATCCTGACCAACAGTATAGATTAGCGATCGCCGACTTTAATCACGCCTTGAAACTCAACGAGAAGGAAGCCGAAGCTTATATCCGCCGGGGGATTGTCCGGTCACAAATGGCTAAATATAGCAGCGATACCATTAAAGATTACCAAGAAGCGATCGCCGATTTTGACCAAGCCCTGAAACTTAATCCCGCTAAAACCGAAGCTTACTTTCAGCGTGCTTCTGTCCGCTATCTCATTGCCCAATATACAGGTGATTCGACAAAGGAATATGATCAGGCGATCGCTGATTTTGATCAAGCATTAAAAATTAACGACAAACTAGCCAAAGTGTATCTCAAACGCGGTATGGTGCGCTACGAATTAGCACAAATTACTAGTAATAAATCTGATGCCAATAATGCCAAAGCCCTTGCAGATTTACAGCTAGCCGCCAAACTTTCTTTAGAACAAGAAGATACGGAAAGTTATCAACAAGCACTCAGCAGTATCTGTATCATTGAGGAAAGCAAATGTAATGCTTTATTCCAAAGCTCTACAATGCGAGGATATGCCAGCACCGACTTGACAGCAAAACAGTAATTAATGGTTAGTTGTCAGTTGTCAGTTGTTAGTTGTCAGTTGTTAATAATCAATCATTTACATCGTCATTCAAGTTATACCAATTGGAAACAGAATGGGACGAATGAACCATCTGTAGAGACGCGAATCATCGCGTCTTCTTCACCCAAAGATGTGTTGCAATCATTAATTGAATTGGTATTAATTTTTGTTGGCTTAGTCTGTGCCTACACTGAAAAATTTAAGTGTATCTAGGGTGTGTTATCACTTAGGGTAACGCACCCTACATGTATTGTAAAATCCCAGGCAATGTTCAATATTTCATCGTTCATAATTTATCCCAAAACTCTTTATTTTTCACCAATGACAACTGACCACTAACAACAGACAACTAATAATTAATTCATTCACTAAGCTTTCATATCTAAAAGATTTATATTTACTTATTCTTTATACAAAATCTCAGAAAAACAGTTAGATTATGTACGGAGAAAAATAAAAGAGAAGTTAATTTTTCTCCCATCCATGTGCATCCTCTTCATCCCGATATTCAAAAATTAATCTAACTGCAAATCCCCAAGGTAATTGTATGAAAGCGGTGATTTTGGCTGGAGGGCTTGGTACACGCCTCAGTGAAGAAACCAGTATCAAGCCTAAGCCGATGGTAGAAATTGGTGGTAAGCCAATTCTTTGGCATATCATGAAAACTTATTCTAGCCACGGCATTAATGATTTTATTATTTGTTGTGGTTATAAAGGTTACGTGATTAAGGAGTACTTTGCTAACTACTTCTTACATATGTCCGATGTGACTTTTGATATGCGTTTTAACCAGATGAATGTCCATTCTGGTTATGCTGAACCTTGGCGCGTCACATTGGTAAACACAGGTGATAATACCATGACTGGTGGACGCTTAAAGCGTGTCCGCGAACATCTGGGTAATGACACTTTTTGTTTTACTTATGGTGATGGTGTATGTGATATTAATATCACCGAACTCATTAAGTTTCATCAAGAACAAAAGAGTTTAGCAACCCTAACAGCAGTCCAACCAGCAGGACGTTTCGGGGCGATTTCTCTGGGATACGAACAAACTAAAATAACTAGTTTCCGGGAAAAGCCTGAAGGTGATGGTGCTTGGATTAACGGTGGTTATTTTATCTTAGAACCAGAAGTTATAGATTTAATTGCTGATGATGCTACCGTTTGGGAGAAAGAACCACTAGAAAAGTTAGCAGATATGGAAGAATTATCTGCTTTTAAACACAGTGGTTTTTGGCAACCAATGGATACATTGCGCGATAAAAACTATCTAGAGGAGTTATGGAAAAATAACCAAGCTCCTTGGAAGGTTTGGTAATTAAAAGTACACGGAATTCAAAAAACATTTTGGCATTTTGTCCCTTCTTATTTTGACTTCCGTTGTAAGGTATTGTTGACTGATTTAGTGTAATTTTTGCAGTAATAACAATGTACGATTTTACCATTGTTGGTGGGGGCATAGTTGGGTTATCCACAGGGATGGCTTTAGGTAAGCGTTATCCCCAAGCAAGAATTTTAGTATTAGAAAAAGAAAGCCAGTGGGCATTTCACCAAACTGGTAATAATAGTGGTGTAATTCACTCTGGAATTTATTACAAGCCTGGTAGTTTTAAAGCTAAATTTTGCCGTGATGGTAGAGACTCAATGGTAAAGTTTTGCCAGGAGTATGGCATCGACCATGAGGTTTGTGGCAAGGTAATTGTAGCGACAAATGGGCAAGAGTTACCACGCCTAGAAAACCTTTACCAACGCGGCGTAGAAAATGGCATAGAAGTTCAAAAAATTAGCCCCGAAGAAGTTAAGGAAATTGAACCTCACGTTAAATGTGTAGCGGGGATTCGGGTATTTTCAACTGGCATTGTAAATTATAAGCAAGTTTGCCTAAAATACGTCGAATTGATTCAACAACAAGGCGGAGATTTAAGGCTTAATACCAAAGTGCTGAAAATTTGCCCCAGTGGTAAAAATCACGTACTGGAAACCAATAAAGGCAATTTTGAAACCAGATTTGTGATCAATTGTGCCGGATTGCACAGCGATCGCATCGCTAAGTTAGGTGGAGTACAACCAAGCGCAAAAATTGTCCCCTTCCGGGGAGAATATTACGAACTCACCCCCGAAAAACGGTATTTGGTCAAAACACTCATTTACCCGGTTCCCAACCCCGAATTTCCCTTCCTCGGTGTCCATTTCACGCGGATGATTGACGGAAGTGTCCACGCCGGGCCGAATGCAGTGTTAAGTCTGAAGCGCGAAGGGTACAAAAAAACCGACTTTGACCTGAGAGACTTTGCGGAAGTCATGACCTACCCTGGTTTCTGGAAACTTGCAGGCAAACACGCCGACGAAGGTATCCAAGAAATCATTCGTTCCTTCAGCAAAGCCGCCTTCACCAGAAGTTTGCAAAATCTGATTCCCGAAGTCCAAGCCGAGGATTTAGTTCCCACCCATGCAGGGGTACGCGCCCAAGCCTTAATGGATGATGGCAAACTTGTAGACGACTTCTACATTGTTCCTGGTGAAAACTCCATTCATGTTTGCAATGCGCCTTCACCAGCCGCGACTTCTTCCTTAGAAATTGGCAAAGCGATCGCAGCACAAATCCCCCAGCAATCACACCTTGAGAATGCGGTGATTGCATAGATAGTTAGGCAGGGGGCAGGGGTCACTACTCAGCCCTCCCCACTCTCCATTAACCAATATAGAGAATTTGACACAAATGAAAATTTTAGTAACTGGAACCGAAGGATATTTAGGTTGTTTATTGCCTTCTTTGTTAATTGGCAAAGGACATGAAGTAATTGGTGTAGATACTGGTTACTACAAAGTAGGCTGGCTATACAACGGTACTCAAGTAACAGCGAAAACCCTCAATAAAGATATCCGCCACATCACCCCCGAAGACTTGGAAGGTGTAGAAGCGATCGTTCACATGGCGGAACTTTCCAACGACCCCACCGGACAATTAGCACCAAATATTACCTACGACATCAATCATATAGGTTCAGTCCGTTTGGCTAACCTAGCCAAAACAATGGGCGTACGGCGCTTCGTCTATATGTCTTCTTGTAGTGTGTATGGTGTTGCTACTGAGGGTGATGTTACAGAAGCCTCTCCAGTGAATCCCCAAACAGCCTATGCAGAATGCAAAACCCTGGTAGAAAGAGATGTCACACTTTTAGCCGATGATGACTTCTCCCCTACATTTATGCGTAACGCCACTGCTTTTGGTGCTTCTCCCAGAATGCGCTTTGATATTGTGTTGAACAACTTAGCAGGTTTGGCTTGGACTACCAAAGAAATCAAAATGATTAGTGATGGTACTCCTTGGCGGCCATTAGTCCATGCACTAGATATCTGCAAAGCCATAGTTTGTGCTTTAGAAGCGCCTCGTGATATTGTTCACAACCAAGTCTTTAACGTTGGCGATACTACCAACAACTACCGCGTCAAAGAAATTGCCGAAATCATCGCCGATACTTTCCCTGGCTGTAAATTATCCTTCGGTGATAATGGTGCAGATAACCGCAGTTACCGCGTATCTTTTGAAAAAATCAACACTGTTTTACCAGGATTTAAGTGTGATTGGGATGCACAAAAAGGCGCTAGACAATTATTTGATTTATTCAGTCAAATAGATATGACAGAAGATACCTTCTTGTTTAGAGGTTTTACACGCTTAAAGCAGCTAGAATACCTCATCCGGACTGAACAAATTAACCAAGATTTCTTCTGGAATGTTAAGTAACACCTAAAAGTGCTTGGTCATTAGAGATTTGTAGTAAGGGCTTAAACCCTCGAATTCTCAATCAAGTAGGGCTAGAGCTTTTACTACTAATCTATCAAAATTTATGAGATGCGCTACAGGCTGATTTGAGATTAACTCCTTAACCGCAGCTTTTATCACAAAAATATCGTTTTTAGCATTTTCTATTCTTATCCAAATATCAGTCTCCCGGATTCTTATTCTTGCATTATGAGCAAATTATTAACAATTGCCATTCCTACTTATAATCGTGCTAAACTGCTTGACCAACAGTTAGCATGGCTGGCAAATGCTATCAAGGGATTTGAAGAATATTGTGAGATATTAGTTTCTGATAATTGTTCTACTGATAATACTCAGGGCATTATCCAAAAATGGCAGCATCAATTAAATAACGTCACCTTTAAGTCTAACAAACATTCAAAAAATTTAGGCGTAATGAAAAACATTATGTACTGCCTAAGTTCTGCGAAAACACAATATGTTTGGACAATTGGCGATGATGATCCTATACAAGATAGAGCTATTGCCTATGTCATCAATAAGATCAAACAGCATCAAAATTTAGGATTAATCTTTCTCAACTTTTCTGGTCGCAATAAAATTACTAATCAACCAGTATTCCCACCAACAATTATTGGGAATCGTTGGTTTGATGCTGATTGTGAAGATGGGTGTAGAGATAGTAAAGAAGTTTTTGAACATTGTTTTGCCAAAAGTGTAGGTGCAGTTATCTTTCTGAGTGCTAGCATCTATCGTACTGATTTGGTTAAGCAAGCTATACAAAATTGGCCAGATGCAGCCAATAATTGGATATCTTTAGCATATCTGGCTGGTTATTGTGCTGCTAACGGTGATGTAATTGTCACAAAAGAAAATTTCTTAGAGTGTATTGTTGGTGTGAGCTATTGGCAGAAAGAGCCAAAATCAGCATTATTAATGCAATACAAACACATCCCCGAAGTGATTTTAAAACTTCAGGAAATTGGATATTCTAAACAATTTTGTCGGCAGATGCTTTTGCATAATTCTAAAGAAGTAGACTTGAAAGTTTTCTTGGGTGCTTTAAGAAGATGGCCAATATCTGCTGTTAAAACAGTTATCCCCTTTGTGGCTTTAGTGAGTTTGTCTGCTTTTGAATTGATCCCTTTTAAAGAGATAAGAGTTGCTGAAACTAGTGAACCGATATCTCAACAATCCTCGGCAAACAACGATAGAAAATCACTCCAAAAATTACTGAATAAACAAGGTTAGGTGTTTTATGCTCAACACAATTAAAAACAAGCTCTCTGCAATACATTCTGATTTTGCTTGCGAAGTAGAACGCTGGCAACATATAAAGAATTTACCATCTCTAGAAAAACGCGATCGCATCATTCTAGATACACTGAAAAAAGAGGGTGTTTATGTCACGACACTTGCAGATTTAGGTTTAAGCTCAACTCAAAATTTGCTCCAGGCTGCTAAACATCAATTGTCCCAGATGCAAAATGCTAACAACGAACATCTAGAACAAAAGTGGCCGCAAATTTATACAGTTACGGGTTTACCAGAGTTTTATACCTGGGGAACAGAGCAAAGACTACTAAGCATAATCGAAAATTATATTGGTCTTCCTATTAAATTTCACGGTGTACATTTACGTAAAGATTTTCCTAGCAATAATCAATTTGGAACTTTGCTATGGCATAGTGATGCAGAAGATCGTCGTCTGATTAAAGTTTTTGTGTACTTAAATGATGTGGAAGAAAAGACGGGGCCATTTCAATACATTCCTCGTTCATTAACTCCCACATTTAGTTGGAATTATTTTCAACTTTACTACAAACTTTGGCAGTCAAGCTATATGGGTATCGACGATGAACAAGTCAAAGCAGTCATTCCCAAATCAGCTTGGAAATCATGTCCTGGCCCAGCAGGTACGGTCATTTTTGTAGATACCAAAAATACTTTACATCATGGGACAGTGCGGACGGAAGATCGCTCAACCCTCTTCTTTTGTTATACGGCCAATCCCCCAGAAAGACCAGACCTTTGTACACAATACTGGGATGATACTTATACTAGGGCTGACTTACTAGAATTAGAGAAAAATCCTGTCTAGTTTGATTTTTTGGTGTCAAAAATCTCTTCATATTTCCGAAATAAATATACCTATTTCGGAAATTCACCACCAAGCATCATCTTCGTTTAATCATGAATAAATTACTCACTATTGCTCTCCCCACATATAATCGAGCTAAATTACTTGACCAACAATTAGCATGGCTAGCTAAAGCCATCAAAGGTTTTGAATCTGAATGTGAAATCATTATTTCTGATAACTGTTCAGAAGATAATACCCAAGAAATCGTGAAAAAATGGCAGATGACTTTGCCTGAAACAGCTTTTCACTCTAACAGAAATAGTCAAAATCTGGGAGTGATGAGAAACATCGCTTATTGCCTTAATGCTGCAACCAGCCAATATGTTTGGACAATCAGTGATGATGATAAAATCGAGGACACAACGATTTCTTACCTCATCAACACATTAAAGACATCAGTTAATTTAGGTTTGCTGATTTTAAATTTTTCTTGTCGCCATGAAGTAACAGGTGAGTTATTGTACGAACGCTGTTATCAAATTGAAGATGAAATTGTTGAGACTGATGGTAGGGCAGTTTTTGAACGTTGTATCCAAGAAAGTCGCTCTGGCGTACAACTAATGTCGGCCCAAGTATATAGAACAGATTTAGCACAATGTGCGTTAAAAACTTGGTCTGATGGGGTAAATAACTTAGATTATCAAGTATATTTAACTGGGTTCTGTGCTTTTCATGGAAATGTCAGAATCAGCAAAGATGTATATCTAGAAAATGCTTTCGGTGCTAGCCATTGGATGGTTAAACCAAAAATGTTGCTGAAAATGCAATATACATATTCACCAGAGGTAAATATCAAGCTGAAAGAAATAGGCTATTCAGATAGTTTTTGTAGAAACCTGGTTATCAATCATTTTAATAATAATAATTGGCGGGTTCTATTAGGGGCTTTAAGAAGATGGCCTGTTCTAGCATTGACCACAGTAATTCCTTACTTTGGGCTAGTCAGTTTATCAGTTTTAGAAACTATTATTCTTACTAAAGAAGGGGTTTCGCAAGAAGTTATCAGCAGGAGTAATAGTAACAACAGACGTGACTTAATGAAATCTGATAGTAAGACAAAGTGAGTCTCCCATGTTAACTACAGTCAAAGAAAAAATTGAAGCGCTAAATTCAGAAGTTTCCTATAGAGTCAAACTCTGGCAATATGCTCCCAACTTGCCTAAAGTAGAATCACGCGATCGCCAGATTGTTGATACTCTTAAAAGTGAAGGAATTTACATCACTACACTACAAGAGTTAGGGCTTCCATCCACAGAACAATTACTTAAAGCTTCTCATGCTTTATTACCCAGCATGGGACAAGGTAGCTATGCAGAATCATCCCAAAATCCCCCAGAAATTTATACAGTTGCCCACATACCAGATTTTTATAACTGGGGAAGTGAATCAAGACTATTGAATATTCTAGAAAATTATATTGGTCTTCCCGTCGCTTATCATGGCGTACAAATTCGCAAAGACTTTGTAAATGCCAATCAATTCAGTACAATGTTATGGCATAGAGATTCAGAAGATCGCCGCATTGTCAAAATTATCATTTACTTAAGTGATGTAGAAGAAAAACACGGGCCTTTTGAATACGTACCAGCATCGTTTACCTCTATAGATAGTTTGAATTTCTATCGACTTTACTACAAAATTCATAAGTCGGGTATTAATGATGAGGCATTAAATAAAATTGTGCCTAAATCAGCTTGGAAATCATGTACTGGCCCAGCAGGAACCGTAATTATTGCTGATACCCAAAGACTTCTACATCATGGCACAGTCCGCACAGAAGAACGTTCAACTCTATTCTATGCCTACACTGCTAACCCTGCCAAAAGACCAGGACTTTGTACTCAATACTGGGATGATACTTTTCCTAAACCAAATTATAGCTAAAGTTCCTGTTTAGCTGATTCATCTTTGTAAAGACTAAGTGATTAGTCATTATTCTCCCATCATTAATTCATAGCTGAGAAACCCATGATTTTTACCGCCACATCACTCCAGGACGCATTTATTATTGATTTAGAAGAAAAACCAGATCATCGTGGTTTTTTTGCCAGAACTTTCTGTGCTAATGAATTTGCAGCCCACGGTTTAAAACCAGTAGTCGCTCAGTGTAACTTATCTTATAACTATAAAAAAGGTACACTGCGGGGGATGCACTATCAACTCAGACCAGCCGCCGAAACAAAATTAATTCGTTGTATTAAAGGCGCTATTTATGACGTAATTATTGATATGCGTCCCGAATCACCGACATTTTTATCACATATTGGTGTAGAACTCACTGCGGATAATCGTCGTGCTTTGTATGTACCAGAGATGTTTGCTCATGGTTATCAAGCCCTCACCGATGATGCAGAAGTTGTTTATCAAGTAGGTGAATTTTATACCCCAGGATATGAAAAAGGCCTACGTTATAATGACCCATTCTTCAACATTGAATGGCCTTTAGATGTGACTGTAATTTCTGATAAAGATGCCAGTTGGCCTTTATTAGAAACTATCCCCATCGGTAGCCCAGACCCAGTAGAAGCAGTTTGTTAAACAATACTGAGTTGTGAGTAAGATATTCTGCTTCTGTTGCTTGTTTTAGAAAATAAAGGATTAAGCAAAATGATTATTATTGATAACGCCTTAAAGGCTCGTGCTGCTGCTGGTAACCCCGTGAAAGTGGGAATGATTGGCGCTGGTTTTATGGGTCGGGGTATTGCCAACCAAATTATTAATTCAGTTCCAGGGATGGAGTTAGTTGCTATCTCTAACCGCAGTATTGATGGCGCGAAACGAGCTTATAGTGAAGCTGGTATCGAAGATATTGAAATTGTGGATTCTGTAGGTGAATTAGAAAGTGCGATCGCTCAAGGTAAGTATACTATTACCGAAGATGCCAAAATTATCTGCCAAGCCGACGGTATCGACGCAATCATCGAAGTCACCGGTGCAGTAGAATTTGGCGCTCATGTGGTCATGGAAGCGATCGCCCACCGCAAACACGTTATCATGATGAATGCGGAACTTGACGGTACAATCGGCCCCATCCTGAAAGTCTATGCAGACAAAGCCGGGGTGATTCTCAGTGCTTGTGATGGTGACCAACCAGGGGTACAAATGAATCTTTACCGATTTGTCCAAAGCATCGGTTTAACTCCCCTACTTTGCGGTAACATCAAAGGCTTACAAGACCCCTACCGCAACCCCACCACCCAAGAAGGATTCGCCAAGCGTTGGGGACAAAAAGCCCACATGGTAACTAGCTTTGCTGATGGTAGCAAAATTTCCTTTGAACAGGCGATCGTGGCTAACGCTACAGGTATGAAAGTCGCTAAACGAGGGATGTTGGGATATGACTTCACCGGTCATGTTGATGAGATGACCAATATGTACGATGTGGAACAACTCAAGCAACTAGGCGGTATCGTAGATTATGTAGTTGGTGCAAAACCCGGCCCTGGTGTCTATGTGTTTGCAACTCACGACGACCCCAAACAACGCCATTACCTCAACCTCTACAAATTAGGCGAAGGCCCCCTCTATAGCTTCTACACCCCCTACCACCTCTGTCATTTTGAAGTTCCTTTATCTGTAGCCCGTGCAGTCCTCTTCTCTGATGCTGTCATGGCTCCTCTAGCAGGCCCTTCAGTAGATGTCATCACTACTGCCAAAATAGACCTGAAAGCCGGAGAAACCCTAGATGGCATTGGCTATTACATGACCTATGGACAGTGTGAAAACTCAGATATCGTCCAACAGCAAAACCTCTTACCAATGGGTCTAGCAGAAGGATGTCGTCTCAAACGTGATATTCCTAAAGATCAAGTCCTCACCTACGATGATGTAGAACTACCAGAAGGCAGACTTTGTGACCAACTACGAGCCGAGCAAGACAAATATTTTGCCCCAGAAAAAGTTCTGGTAACTGTTGGTTAAGGGAACACCAAAAAATGACTCAATTCAAAATTCAAAATTCAAAATTCAAAATGAATTAGCCACAATTGATAGTTTTGTAGGGTGCGTCAGTATGAAAATTTCTGAGTATAGTTAGGTTCTATTGCACTGACGCACCCTACTGGATAGTCTATTACCAATTACCAATTACCAACCTCAAAAACGCCCCCCTTTTCATCAACAGGGGGGCTGAAGCTATCTGAAAACAATTAATTTCCTAATTAAATAGCAAAATAATTCAAAAGATAGAATCAATTTTGGGTTTGTTTGTCAATACTATTATTTACTAGCGATCGCATCACTTATAATTCTACAAACTTCGATAAATGTATCAAAAAATAGTTAAAAAATATCATCCAAAATACCAAAATAATAACTAGTTTCTGCTGAAATATTTTAAGGCTAATCTTCACAAATTTAGACTGATATGAAAGTTGCTCTAGTCCATGATTATTTGACCCAGCGCGGTGGGGCAGAACGTGTATTTGAATTACTTTGTAAACGCTATCCTGAAGCCGATATTTTTACATCATTGTATGACCCAGAAAAAACTATTGATATGGGTGAGCGGATAGTTAACACAACATTCTTGCAAAAAATTCCTGGTGCAGCCAAATACTTTAGATTAATGGCTCCTTTATATTTTCCCGCCTTTCGGGCATTAGACTTACAAGATTATGACTTAATTATTAGCAGTAGCACCAGCTTCGCCAAAGCAGTCCGGAAAAAACCAGGTGCTAAACATATTTGCTTTTGTCATAATGTCACCCGTTTTCTATGGGATACAGAAACTTATTTAAGAGAGTATAGCGATTATAGATATTTGTCAGTTTTAATCGAAAAAGTATTTCAATTAATGCGAGATGTAGACCTGAAATATGCTCAGGAACCCGATATTTATATTGCTAACTCCAGCACTGTTGCCCGTCGTATTCAGCAGATTTATGGCAAACAGGCAATAATGATTAACTATCCAATTGATACTAGTAACTTTGTTTTCTCTGATACAAAAGACGAATATTATTTGGCATCAGCCCGGATGATTAGTTATAAGCGCCTGGATATTATAGTCGAAGCTTTTAATTGGTTAGGATGGCCGTTAATCATCTCTGGGGATGGGCCAGAAAGAGAAAGATTACAAGCCAAAGCTTTGGATAATATTAAATTTTTAGGTCATGTCAGTGACAACCAACGTAAGGAATTATTCTCTAAAGCTAAATCTATTATCGTAGCTGCTTTAGAAGACTATGGTTTAGTTCCTGTAGAAGCTAATGCTAGCGGTACACCAGTGATTGCTTTTGGTGCAGGTGGAGTCTTAGATACTCAAATAAACGGTCAGACTGGCGTATTTTTCAAGCGACAAACACCAGAATCTTTACAAAAAGCATTATTAGAGTCCGGAGAAATCACTTGGGATTATGAAAATATTCGTAATCATGCCGTGAATAATTTTTCTGAGCCAGTTTTCTTTAGTAAAGTTGAGCGAGTTATTACCCAAACTTGTAGCCTCAATTAAATCAGTAACTAGCCAAAAAGTGCTGAGTGGAAAATATCACTCATTACTCAGCACTTATTACTGATTACTCAACATTCATTTATTTTATTAGCGTCTCGAATACAAGGATCATCAAAGTGGTTCAAACTAATCTAAGTACAAATATAAACAGCGCTGATTCAGAACCTAGTTACGGCAAAATCTTTTCAGTTTTTCTGCGTAGGTCTCCTTGGTTCTTAACGGCATTTTTAACAACAATTGCCCTAGCAGCCCTGATGACTGCAAGAACCAAGCCTACTTACAAAAGCACAATGCAACTGTTAGTAGAACCTAACTATCAAGGTAAAAGAGAGGGTGGTACTCCAGAGACCCAGTTTCTCGAACCTGATATACAAATAGATACTGCTACACAACTGAACTTGATGCAAAGTTCAGGACTAATTCACAAAGCAGTTGACAAATTGCGATCAGAATATCCAAATATTACTGTAGCTGATATTAAAAATGCCTTAGTCTTAAATCAAGTTAGGACAAAAGAAGATAATGTCGCTACTAAAATTTTTCAAGTAGATTATACTTCTGGCGACCCTGAACAAACTCAAAAAGTTCTCGGTGCTATCAGGCAAGTCTATGTGGAATATAACAAACAGCAGCAAGACAACCGACTCAAAAAGGGTCTGCAAGTTATTAGAGAACAGTTGAGCAAAGCCAGTGAAGAAGTGAATGCAGCTGAAGCCAACTTACAAAGATTCCGCAGAAACCAAAATTTAATTAACCCAGAAGAACAAGCAAAAGCTCTAGAAGTTGCTTTAAATACTATTGAGCAAGAACGTCGTACTACTCGTTCTACATACGAAGAGGCTTTAGCAAAACAAAAATCTTTAGAGGAGCAATTAAATCGTTCTCCCAAAAATGCTTTAGTTACTTCTCGTTTGAGTCAATCCGTCCGCTACCAAGGCTTACTCAACGAAATTCAAAAAACAGAACTGTTACTAGCTCAAGAACGTTTACGCTTCACCGATGAAACCCCCAGTGTCCAGAAGCTAAAAGAACAGTTGCAAAGCCAAAAAGAATTATTGCAACAGGAAGTAGGTAGAACTCTAGGTGTTAAATCTGCTAATGCCTTCCGTGGAGGAGAACCGCTTTTAGAACAGGGACAGTTTGGGGAAATTGATCTGACTTTGGCTAGTCAATTAGTAGAAACCCAGACAACCATAGTTTCATTGACTGCCCGTGATCAAACTCTGGCACAAAAAGAAAATCAACTACGCCTAGAAATTAAACGTTTTCCGCCCCTGTTGGCTTATTACAACCGTATACAACCACAGTTGCAATTCAGCCGTGAGCGACTAGAGCAGTTATTACGGGCAGAACAGCAACTACGGCAAGAATTGGCTAAAGGTGGATTTAACTGGGAAGTAGTGGAAGAACCCCAGTTAGGGATGAAATTAGGCCCAAATCTCCAACAGAATTTGATGTTGGGTGCAGTTGTTGGGTTAATGTTGGGAGGTATTGCTGCCTTTATTCGAGAAGCTGCTGATGATTCTGTTCACACCACAGCTGAGTTAGAAAAACAAGTAGCTTTACCTTTATTAGGAAGCACCCCGAAATTACCACCGGCAAAGGGTAGAGAATCAGTTATCAAGTTGCCTTTTGGCAAGCCTGAGGTTTTAGGGCCGTGGACTGTGGAGGTGCTACAGTCTTCCATCCGTTGGGAATCGTTGGATCTGATTTACAAAAATATCGAGCTGTTAAACTCGGTATCTAGCTTAAAGTCCTTGATGATTACCTCACCTCTACTGGATAGAGGTAAATCTGGTTTGGCCTTGGGTTTAGCTATGAGTGCAGCCCGGTTACACAAACGGGTGCTACTGATTGATGCGAATTTGCGAGATCCTAGCCTCCATGAACACCTTAATCTTCCCAACGACCAAGGGCTATCAACTTTGTTAGCCAGCGAAATCACTTTACCCGAACAGATTGGTATTCATAACGTAGGTTCTGCTTACATCGATATTTTGACAGCCGGCCCCTCGCCTAGTGACTCAGCAAATCTCTTGAGTTCTCCACGGATGAAACAGTTAATGGCAGCATTTGAGGAGAACTACGATTTGGTGATTATCGATGCGCCACCAGTTATAGGTCTAGTAGATGCTTTGTTGACAGCATCATCTTGTAGAAGTGTGGTGATGGTAGCTAGTTTGGGAAAAGTGACTCGCAATCAAATCGCCCAAGCTACAGCCATGTTGAGCAAGTTAAACCTGATTGGTGTTGTGGCTAATGGGGTTTCTAACTCTGATAGCACCTATGTACCTTATGCGCGGGAATACCGTTTTGCTTTGCAACAAGCGGTAGAAAAGTAATGAGTGGGGGGAGAATGTGATCCCCGAACCCTAATATTTTTTGTGTGCGATCGCCTCTTATGGGGTGCGATCGCACACATCCTTTTGTACCCATATTTTTAGTATTAGAGGTTGTTGGCAAAGTAATTTACTGTGATTTTAAATACTTATTCATCTCGACTTTATCAATATCTAATTAAAGCCACGACTATTTAAAGACTAAATAAAGAATTAGCTTGAGTATATAGTTATTTCTACAGAGTCTTATATCCTAGAGATTGAAATCTAATTCCAATGGTTTCAACGTAGAAATCAAATGATGCTCTGAAAATTATTGTGCAAGTAAAAAAGTAGCTGTCATACAACGTAAACATAAAGCGCTGGTTCAAAGGAGTTTTGAGGCTTAAGGTAGACATGAGAAAGGTTAGGTTAATTTGCCTCTATAAATCTCCAATATCCTTCATTTTTATAGAAAAATCAGCGTTGCTGAATCAGAGTATGAAATGCAAAAATTACCTTTGCTTTTCTTTATAACTTTGCACCTACTCTACGAGTTACGCGTTAGCGGTATCCGTCAGACAAATTCATATTCTCAATCAGCAACACCGAAAAATCTATATTTACCAAGCATCTTTAGTAATAGGTTTACGGCTAATTATCTACACAATATGGCAGCCCTGGATACTGATTAACAAAATCATATTCAGTAATATATTTACTCGCAACTTCTACCATCCAAAAAACTTAATTCTGCACATGATAATTTACAAATTATTTGAGCAGAATAAAACTTCCATCACAGTCTTTGGCATTGACGGCCTTGGATATTATCTCAGCAATTTAATTTGGATGAATCCAAAGACATTATGACAAGCGTAATAGTTTCAACTGTTGAGAGTCACGATACAGTGCCTCCACAAAATCAAAATCATGGTTCCTCACATTACACGCTTCAGTGGAGACGGGGCCAATTGTTAGTGAAACCTGCTAACAAAGTCGAACAGTTATGTTTACCTTCTCTAAACGATGAACAATTATTAGTTGATTGCTTAAAACGCTCTCCAGTCAATCTGGTGAGTATAGATAGCAAATTAGGTGAAACTTGGCTAAAGTTCTGGGCTGAAGCTTGTAAAAAAGCACATAAACCTATTTTTCTGAGTAAACCTGCTCACCGAAAGCCACCCACACCCACATTAAGTAGTCAATCTATTAGATGGTTGTGGAGATTAATAGACTGGCTAGTAGCTTTTGGATTGATGCTGTTAGTAAGTCCAGTGCTTTTAGGCTTGGTTATACTGATGCAGATTGATTCACAAAAATCTTTGTTTACCCATGAGTGGCGTGTAGGCGAAAGGGGTAAAATTTTTCGAGTCATCAAGTTAACTCCTACTCAAAATCATCCTCAAATATTGCAAGTTTGGTTAAAGAAACCTGGTTTGGCTCATCTACCACAGTTATGGAATGTACTGCGGGGAGAAATGAGTTTAACGGGATCTGCTTGTTGGACTTTAGAGGATGCTGTGCGACTCAGTTTAGCAGGACAAGAACAGGCAGATAAGTCAATTCAAAATACCCTGCGGGTTCTCCGTAGGAGTACAACATCTCCTACAGGAAGGCAAGCCTACAAAATTCAAAATTAAATACAGTATCTGTAGGGTGCCTATCATAGTTATGGTGGGCAATGCCCACCCTACTACTTATATTTCAGAAATCAAATACTAGTCCTATAAAAACTAGAATTAGTGTTTATCCTGAAAGATTAAAAAAAATCCGAATATCCTAAATTAATGAGGATTTTATTCAATTTATTTTCCTGGGAATGCACTATCTAATTACATCATCGACTCTGCTAAAATCCGTTATTTTTACTCAGTGTTGTAAACACAAGGTTCCTATTTAATTATTGAAGAATATAAGTATCTGTAGGGTGGATCATGCCCACCACAACCATAAAATTGTGAGCAACGCCCGTACTACACTTATTTCAGCAAGCAAGTATGAATCCTATAGATGAATTACTACACTTTAGTTAAAAATTAGGTTGTCACTGTTCACAAAATTTGTCTTAGAAAATATACAACGCATTTAAAAATGCCAAAATCACCACATAAATTATTTAAAGCAAATAGCTTCTGGAAAGAGAACCATTTAATATTGCGAGAAATAAAACATTTTCGCAAAATAGCTATCTTAGCCGTAATATTTTCATTTTTAGCTGCCAGTTTTGAAGGTGTTAGTATTGGTTTTTTATTGTCATTTTTACAAAAACTGACTACTCCTAATGAGCCAATTCACACAGGAATTAGCTGGGTTGACATGATTTTGGCTGCTAACGCTTGGCCGATTCCCCCTATATACAGGATATCTCTACTAATTTTGTTGAGTACCTGGATGCGTGCTACCTTCAATTACTTTGGTGGAGTATACACTGAATCAGCCCAACTTAATTTAGCAGATCGCTTACATAAGCAAATTTTTGAGCAATTACAAGCTCTGAGGTTGAGTTACTTTGCTCAAACTCGTTCTGGTGAACTCATTAATACAATTACTACAGAGATTGAAAGAATCAAACAGGGCTTTAGTGGGTTAGCTTTTGTGTTAACCCGAATCATGACTGTTTGCGTTTACTTTGTTGTGATGTTTTCTATATCATGGCAACTTTCGATTATTTCTGTGCTGATATTTTTACTGTTAGCAGTGGGATTATCTACGCTGAATAAGCGAGTCAGAGAAACTAGTTTTGGCATTTCCCATGCTAATGCTCAATTTACAGCTACAGCAGTAGAGTTTATCAATGGGATTCGGACAATTCAAGCCTTTGGGACACAAGAATTTGAACGTCAACGTTTCTATAAAGCCAGTACTAATCAACTGAATGCAGCTATCAAAGTTGTCTTAGCTTGGACACTAGTAAAACCTATAGCTGAAGGCATAGCTACTACAGTTTTGATTAGTTTAATTGTCATTTCCTTCACGACATTTACATTACCAGTTGCCTCATTATTGACATTCTTCTTTGTTTTAGTCAGAGTGATTCCCAATATTCAAGATATTAACGGTACGGTTGCTTTTCTGAGTACTTTACAAGGGTCATCAGAAAATATCAAAAATATTTTGCAGACGAATAATAAGCCTTACTTGAAAGATGGTAAACTTCATTTTCAAGGTTTGAAGCGTTCAATTGATTTAGTATCTGTAGACTTTGGCTATACAGCTGATAATTTAGTGTTGAATAATATTACCCTGACAATTGAGCGTGGTAAAACAACAGCGCTGGTGGGTGCATCAGGTGCGGGTAAAACTACATTAGCTGATTTAATTCCCCGATTTTACGATCCGACAGAGGGACAGATTTTAGTAGATGGGCTTGATGTGCAGTACTTTGAAATCAATTCCCTCCGCCGTAAAATGGCGGTGGTTAGTCAAGATACATTCATTTTCAACACTTCTATTAGAGACAATATCGCCTACGGTACATCTGGGGCGAGTGAAGCCGAAATTAGAGAAGCAGCGCGGCTAGCGAATGCGTTGCAATTCATTGAAGAAATGCCCGAAGGGTTTGATACTAAGTTAGGCGATCGCGGTGTCCGTTTATCTGGAGGACAAAGACAACGGATTGCGATCGCTCGTGCATTACTCCGAGATCCCGAAATCCTCATCCTCGACGAAGCCACCAGCGCCTTAGATTCAGTCTCTGAACGGTTAATTCAAGAGTCCATAGAAAAACTTTCCGTCGGGAGAACAGTAATTGCGATCGCTCACAGACTCTCCACAATTGCCAAAGCAGACAAGGTTGTTGTCATGGAACAAGGGCGAATTGTTGAGCAAGGAAATTATCAAGAACTCCTAGAACAACGCGGAAAGCTTTGGAAATATCACCAAATGCAACACGAATCGGGGCATAGTCAATAGTCAATGGTCAATAGTCAATAGTCAATAGTCAATAGTCAATAGTCATTAATTCTTCCCCCATTACCCAATCCCCAGTTCTCAGTCTCCAATCCCCAGTCCCCAATCCCCAGTCCCCAATCCCCAGTCCCCATTCCCCATGAAAATTTCTGTCATCGTCTCTAATTACAACTACGCTCGTTATCTTTCTAGAGCAATCAACTCTGTTCTCACTCAAACTTACTCAGATGTTGAAATCGTTATCGTAGATGATGGTTCTACAGATAACAGCCGTGATGTTATTACCCAACTGCAAGAACAAGCACCAGATAAAATCAAGCCCATCTTTCAAGCAAATCAAGGACAGGGAGGGGCTTTCAATGCAGGGTTTGCGGCGGCGACTGGCGAAGTCGTAGCTTTTCTTGATGCAGATGATGTGTGGAAACCTCATAAATTACAGCGTATTGTTGAGGTGTTTCAGACATCAGATGTAGTTGGTGTCATGCACCATTTGGATATCATAGATGGCGATGATCAGACAATTGATCAAGCTTCGACTCAAGGGCCGAAACTAAGTGAAGATTTAGCCTCAGTCATATTGCAGACAGGGAATGCTTGGTGTTTTCCGCCCACATCTGGACTAGCTTATCGCCGTGAAGCTTTGTCAAAAGTATTTCCTATTGATCCCGTGAAATGGCGTATTTGGGCTGATGGTTGCATTATTTACTGCACAGCCTTCCTCGGTAAAATCAAGACATTACATGAAAATTTGGCGTACTATCGCATACATGGCGCGAACAATCACATAAGTGCAGCGATCGCCACCAGCGAACAACAAGCCAAGTCCCAAGCCGGGATTGAGATGACTAACCAATATATCAACGACTATTTAGTACGTATTGGTTATGGTGCAAAAGTTGACTTATCCCGCAATCTCCAATATCGACGCACAAAATATTATCAACAATCCCAATGGGATCTCCGGGAGGTGTGGGCTATTTCACGCTTAATACTGGGATGGCCTTTTTACTCTGGGAAAGAGCGAGCCTATTACCTAGCTCGATTTTTATTTAAAAGTGGAAAATTTTTGCTTAGTGCCGATGTTCATACGGAAAGCCCCACAATTTAGCCGTAAGTATGTTTAGCCGTTATCTCTCCTCCTTTGAAGGCGCTGTTAGCGATAGCGGGGCGTTCAGCCCGTACTGAGTACTGAGTAAAAATCCCAGTCTCTAACCCCCTATTAAAATTATGGCTATAGATACTAACTCCTCCACTCCTTTAGTTAGCGTTATTACACCTACCTATAACCGCCCAAACTATTTACAAGCAGCCCTGACAAGTGCCGTCAGACAGACTTATTCCCATATTGAAATCATTGTTTGCGACAATTGTAGTCCACAAAATCCCCAGGCAATTGTTGATTCCTTTGATGATTCGCGCATTCGCTTTTTCCGCAATTCATCAAATATGGGAATGTTTGCCAATACCATGAAAGCCTTTCAAATGGCGCGGGGAAAATATATTGCCTGTTTGCTGGACGATGATATGTGGGAAGAGGACTTTCTCGAAAAGCTCATTCCGCCCTTAGAAGCTAACCCCAATTTAGCCTTAGCTTTTTGTGACCACTACATCATAGATGCTGATGGCAATATAGATGATGCGCTCACAGAAGAATATTCCCGTGCATATAAACGAGTTGATTTGCCAGAAGGAATTTATCAACCCTTTTATCGGATGGGCTTAGTAGATAGATCAGTCTCGACAGCCACAGCAGCAGTGATGCGTCGAGATGCGATCGCCTGGGATGCCATTCCGGCTGAAGTTGGCGGTTCATGGGATATATATTTAAACTACCTATTTTGTCGTTCTGGCTTAGGAGCGTATTTTTATCCGGAAAAACTGACACGTTATCGCGTCCATGAACAAACAGAAACCATGCTTAGTGGTAAGCGCGATCCTCAGGCAAAAATCCGTAAGGCTCAAGCTGATATGTTTTGCTACGAGCAGTTTATGGCCGATGAACGCCTACAGGAGCTTAAACCCTATTTTCAGCAGCAATGGGCCCATGTCAGCACAACCTTGGGCATTGGTTTCATGCGTAGTAAACAAATGAAATTAGCCCGTTCTTACTTCTGGCGTTCTTTAAAACAAAGTTTAAAGCTGAGAACGATGGCGGGGTTGATGCTCAGTTTTACACCGCCAACGATCGCATCAAGATTTTAATCAGATACCCGACTTCTCTAATAAGTCGGGTATCTCTGGGGATCTAAAAAACTAACTAAAGAGGTATAAATACAATGCGGCTATCGGCTTGCATCACAACTAGAAATCGCCCTGAAGATTTGGAAAATTGCTTGCGATCGCTGTGGGATTCCCAGACTAAACCACACTCGGTAATTGTGTCTGATGACTCGCCCAGTATTGAGATGCAGCAGCAAAATCAAAAGATTGTTGAACAATATCCCCAGACAATTTATATTACAGGCCCCCGGATTGGTGTTTGTGCTAACCGCAATAATGCGGTTAATGCCATCCCACCATCAGAAACAGATTTAGTTGCTTTTATTGATGATGATATTTGCGTTGAACCAGAGTTTATTGGTGGTGCGATCGCTCAATACGCAAAAATGTCACCAGAACAGAGTCAGCACACCATTCTTTCTGGCATTAGCTATAGCCCCGATGGATATGTAATGGCTCCGGGAAAGCTATCTTTTCGCGGATATTTCCGTTCTAGTGATGTTCCCGAAACCATTGCTATTCATGCCTCTATTTTTCCCCGTCAGTTTTTTGAGCAGGAACAGTGGGATGAAAATATATTTTTTGGTTATGAAGATGCAGAACTGTGTTTACGGGCATTGAAGCGGGGTTACAAGATTTTAAATTGTCCAGAATTACGTGTCCTCAATGCTGGAGGAAACGGTAAAAGTTCCTTGATGGAATCGGATATTGGCAAACTAACTAAATACGAAATTTCTATAGAAGCAGCTAGGCTCTACATCGGAATTAAACGTTACAAAGATTTATTCCCTAATGTCTTAAAACTCATCGGTTTTTGCTGTGTATACTTCCTGCACATGACTGCATACCTCTGCAAGCGGGGTTCCCTACAAGCCTGGCCAGAAATTATTCGCCGTTCTCATATCCAAAAATTATGGCAGCCTTCCCAGTTGAATTGGGGATGAGAAGAGGCAGGCAGAGAGGCAGGGGGGCAGGGAGCAGGGGGCAGGTGTAGGTTTTTAATCGAGTGATGAGTGATGACTATCGCACTAACGAAAGAATAATAGTTTTATCCCCTAAACCCCTACACCCCTACACCCCTACACCCCTAAACCTATCAGGGGGAGAAACTTAGAGGATATTTATATTGTGAGATTAAGTATCGTTACACATAATGTAATTAAAGGTGATGGTCAAGGACGAGTTAATTATGAAATTGCCCAAGAAGCAATTCGTCGTGGTCATCATGTCACCTTGTTAGCTAGTCAAGTGGCTCCAGAATTACAACAGAGTGAGCAAGTTAATTGGGTTGCTATTTCTGTTAAGCAATGGCCTACGGAATTACTCCGCAACTTGATTTTCGCTTTCATCAGTGCCAATTGGTTGCATAAACACCGTTCTCAAGTTGATTTGATCAAAATTAATGGGGCAATTACCCATGCCTCTGGTGATGTGAATGCGGTGCATTTTGTCCATAGTTCTTGGTTGAATTTTTCCTCTAGTAAGGCTCAGTCAAATTCAGCTAAAACTAGACAATCACGCAGGATTTTTTATAATTTTTACCAGTGGTTATACACCGTTTTAAATGCGCGTTGGGAAAAAAAGGCTTTTCGTCGGGCGCGGGTGGTGGTGGCTGTTTCTAGTCGGGTGGCTGAAGATTTGCAAGCCATTGGTGTAGCGCCAGAAAAGATTCGGGTAATTGTCAACGGTGTAGATTTGCAGGAATTTTCACTGGGAAAGAATCAGCGTTCACAATGGGGATTACCGGCAGGAGTCCCTTTAGCTCTATTTGCTGGTGATATTAGAATCTCTCGCAAGAACTTGGATACAGTCCTAAAAGCCTTAGTTAATGTGCCGGATTTACATCTAGCAGTTGCGGGAATTACGGAAGGAAGTCCATATCTCCAGTTAGCACAATCCCTGGGATTGGATGAACGAGTACATTTTTTAGGACTGCGGCGTGATGTTCCTGAACTGATGAAAGCCGTAGATTTTTTCGTGTTCCCTTCACGTTATGAGCCTTTCGGCTTGGTGGTGATTGAAGCGATGGCTTCTGGTTTGCCTGTGATTACTGCTAGTTCCACAGGTGCAGCAGATTTGTTAACGCCGGAATCTGGCATAGTTTTAGCGGATTCAGACGATGTAGAAGCTTTGGCGCAAGCATTATCTTTGCTAGCAAGCGATCGCACTTTAAGAGAACAAATGGGACAAGTTGCCCGCACCATCGCCGAGCAACACAGTTGGACAAATATGGCACAGCGTTATATAGATTTATTCGAGGAGTTGCACCAGTAATGAAAATTACAGTCATTGTGCCTACTTACCGCCGTACCAAAGACCTAACACGCTGCTTGGAGTCATTAGGAAAGCAATCTCGACCAGCCGATGAGGTATTGGTGGTAGTCCGAGATACTGATGTGGAGACTTGGCAATTTCTGGAAACTATCACGCCTCACTCTTTACCATTACACACAACAACGGTACGTGTTCCTGGTGTAGTCGCGGCGATGAATGCAGGATTAGATATAGCCCAAGGAGATATCATCGCCTTTACGGATGATGATGCAGCGCCTCATAGTAATTGGTTAGCACAAATTGAAACCCACTTTCTTGCCCATGAACAAATTGCCGGTGTTGGTGGGCGAGATTGGGTATATCATGGCGATCGCCTAGAAGATGGTACTTGTCCGGTAGTTGGTCAGGTTCATTGGTTTGGCAGAGTGATTGGTAATCACCATATAGGTATCGGAAAAGCCCGTGAGGTCGATGTTCTCAAGGGAGTTAACATGAGCTTTCGGCGATCGGCTGTCCACGGATTGCGTTTTGATCAACGGATGCTGGGTACAGGCGCACAGGTGCATTTTGAGGTGGCCTTTTGTTTAGCCTTAAAGCGGGCTGGCTGGAAGCTCATTTATGACCCCCAAATCGGAGTCAACCATTATCCGGCGCAGCGATTTGATGAAGACCAGCGCCAAAGCTTCAATCATCTGGCTGTAACTAATGCCGTCCACAACGAAACATTAGCCTTATTAGAACACCTCTCACCAACTCAACAATTAACATTTCTGCTGTGGGCGACCTTGGTGGGTACGAGAGACGCTATGGGTTTGATGCAATTTTTCCGCTTTTTACCGAGCGATCGCCTATTAGCTGGGCAGAAGTTATTAGCAGCTTGGCATGGTCGCTGGCGCGGTTGGCAAACCTGGCAACGTTCAATTCGCTTTGCTCAAATTAAAAATTAAAAATAAAAGAGTTGAGAGTAGAAAGTGAATCATATATTTACAGATAATTCTTCTACCACAGACTTGGGCTTTGGCAAACAACCACTGTTGGCTTGGCTAGCAATATTATCTCTAGTCTTGTTTTCAGCCGTGTGCATTTTCGGTGGTGCGGCTGGCATTCTCCGTACAGCTTATGTAATTATATCCTTCGCTGTCGGTGCTTTCTTATATGTGCGATACCCCGTACTTTACACAGGTTTTGCGTGGTGGATCTGGTTTGTTACACCATTTATAGCTCGTGTAGTTGATTATAAAAGTGGTTGGGACCCCACACGTTTTATGTTGGTGTCGCAATACTTGGTGACACTATTAACATTACATACCTTCCTGAAAGAGCTACCAAAGTCCTTGCGCCAAGGTAGTTTACCCTTTGTTCTCGCCTTTCTAGGTGTGTTTTACGGCTTTCTCATAGGCATGATTAAAACATCACCCTTCACAGCAGCGCGGGGGCTTCTAGATTGGTTAACCCCAATCACCTTTGCTTTTTATCTATTTGTTCACTGGCGTGACTATCCCTTCTATCGCCGCACTATTGAGCGTACCTTTACCTGGGGTGTCTTGGTGACAGGAATCTATGGAATTGTGCAGTTTCTCAACCCTCCTGAATGGGATTTGTTTTGGTTAACCAGCACAAAATTAACTAGCATGGGTGATCCTGAACCTCTGAAACTACGTATTTGGAGTACAATGGCATCCCCCGCACCTTATGCAGCCATGATGATGGCTGGCTTGTTGTTATTATTTACCAATAAAAGTTTCATTCGCCTTCCTGCTTCGGCCGCTGGTTATTTGGCTTTTTTGCTGACAACAGTACGCACCTTGTGGGGAGGATGGTTGATAGCTTTTCTAACTTTTTTAACTTCATTAAAAACACGTTTACAACTACGCCTATTTATCACTATTTTGATTATGGCGTTGTGTGTAATTCCTCTAACACAAATAGAGCAATTTTCTAAACCCATCACCACTCGCTTTGAAACCTTTTCTAATCTTGAGGATGATGATAGCGCTAGAGTCAGACAAAAAATTTATGAAGATGGTCTCAATAGTGCTTTAACTAATGCTTTGGGTAATGGAGTAGGCAACACTTTTATTGTGAATGAAAAAGGCGTATTAGAACCGATTGTCGTTGATAGTGGCATTCTGGATATGTTTTTCACATTGGGTTGGTTTGGCGGTATATTCTACTTACTGGCATTATTTATGGTGTTTACCCAAGCATTCCAATATTCAGAGTATAGTTTTGACTCTTTCATGGCTGCGGCTAGAGCTATTAGTCTGGGTATGTTATCAACATTATTGGGTAATAGTGGGATGTTGGGGATGCCGGGTATGGTTCTTTGGAGCTTTATCGCTATGGCTATGGCGGGGCATAAATATCACGCACAGCAAAGAATAATTCGTAATTCGTAATCCGACGGAGTATGTTTCATTGGCAATGACATCGCGTGCATTCGCTACTACTTTACTTGCGTGCCAATACCGTCGCACAAATGCCTGTCATCCACGCTAACATTAGGATTATTTTGTAAATAACCGCGTACAAAATCGCAATTGTCCTGTATTAAAGAGTCTAATTCCAACTTAGATTCTAATTCTGGAAGATTCCAGAGTTTGATTGTATTGTCAGCACTACCAGAAGCTAATATCTTGCCGTCGGGGCTAAAACTCACACTATAAACAGAGTTACTATGCCCATTAAGGGTGCGGATTTGGTTGCCTGTTTCTAAATTCCAGCGTTTGATTTTCTTGTCAGCACTACCAGAAGCCAAAGTCTTGCCGTCGGGGCTAAAACTCACGCTATAGACATAGTTACTATGCCCGTTAAGGGTGCGGATTTGGTTGCCCGTTTCTAGATTCCAGAGTTTGATTGTATTGTCATAACTGCCAGAAGCTAATGTCTTGCCGTCGGGGCTAAAACTCATGCTATAGACAGAGTTACTATGCCCGTTAAGGGTGCGGATTTGGTTGCCCGTCTCTAGATTCCAGAGTTTGATTGTGTTGTCTTCACTACTAGAAGCTAACGTCTTACCGTCGGGGCTAAAACTCACACTATAGACAGAGTTACTATGCCCGTTAAGGGTGCGGATTTGGTTGCCTGTCTTTAGGTTCCAGAGTTTGATTGTGTTGTCTTTACTGCCAGAAGCCAAAGTCTTGCCGTCGGGGCTAAAACTCACACTGTAGACAAAGTTACTATGCCCGTTAAGGGTGCGGATTTGGTTGCCTGTCTCTAGATTCCAGAGTTTGATTGTGTTGTCAGCACTACCAGAAGCTAAAGTCTTGCCGTCGGGGCTAAAACTCACGCTAATGACACCTTCACTATGCCCCTTGAGGGTGCGGATTTGGTTGCCTGTCTCTAGATTCCAGAGTTTGATTGTGTTGTCTAGACTACCAGAAGCTAATGTCTTGCCGTTGGGGCTAAAACTCACGCTATAGACATAGTTACTATGCCCATTAAGGGTGCGGATTTGGTTGCCCGTCTCTAGATTCCAGAGTTTGATTGTGCTGTCAGCACTACCAGAAACTAATGTCTTGCCGTCGGGGCTAAAACTCACGCTTAAGACAGAGTTACTATGCCCGTTAAGGGTGCGGATTTGGTTGCCTGTCTCTAGATGCCAGAGTTTGATTGTGTCGTCATAACTGCCAGAAGCTAATGTCTTGCTGTCGGGACTAAAACTCACACTATAGACAGAGTTACTATGCCCGTTAAGGGTGCGGATTTGGTTGCCCGTCTCTAGATTCCAGAGTTTGATTGTGTTGTCTTCACTACTAGAAGCTAACGTCTTACCGTCGGGGCTAAAACTCACACTATAGACA